>JAGLYE010000024.1 GCA_023132505.1 Bacteroidales bacterium
GCCTTTGGCATGGGCATTGACAAGCCGGGGGTTCGTTTTGTAGTACATTACGATCTCCCTGATAGTCTGGAGGCTTATTTCCAGGAAGCCGGAAGGGCCGGAAGGGATGGTAAAAGAGCTTATGCAGTTCAGTTATATGAGGAAGCTGACATCCGAAATGCAAAGCAAAACCTTGCCCTGTCATTCCCTGAACCGGAAGTAATCCGCACCGTATACAATGCCATCGGCAATTATTATCAGATACCGCTTGGCAGCGGCAAGGAGCAGCAATTTGATTTCGACCTGCAGGAATTCTCTATCAGATACCGGATGAACACAGCGACTGTTTTCAGCGCTTTAAGGATCCTTGAAAAAGAGGGGTACCTGCTTTTGGGCAGAGCCCTGGAAAATCCTTCCAGGATCATGTTCAGCATCGATCATAATGAAATGTATACATTCCAGGTTGAAAATCCCGGTTTTGATTCTTTTATCAAACTGCTGCTGAGATCATATGGTGGGATATTCACCGAATTTGTCAGGATCAATGAAAAAGAGCTAGCCAGGAGGGCCAATACCACGGATGATAAGATCAGATCAGCATTGACACAAATGCAGAAAATGGGTCTATTGACCTATGTCCCTGCTGCCGATTCACCACAACTGCTGATGATCGACAACAGAATTGACAGCAAGGCGATGAACCTTTCCGACCAAAACTATGGCAAGCGAAAGAAAGCAGCACTGAAGCGGATGCAATCGGTACTTGATTATATTCAATCCGGCAATCATTGCAGGAGCCAGTTGCTGCTGAAATATTTTGGCGAGACCGGTGTTCAGCGCTGTGGATTGTGTGATGTATGCCTCGACAGAAATAAGATCAATGTGAATGAGATGGAGTTCAATGAGATTCTTGAAAAGATCAAACCTGCACTCAAGGAAAAGCCACAGGCACTCAACGAATTGCTGTTTATTGCAAGCCACTTTCCTGAGGATAAGGTGATCAATGTTGTAATGTGGCTCGTCGATAATGAAAAGGTGGATGTTGATGAGCGGCAACTTTATTCCTGGAGAAAACAATTCAAAATGTTTTAAAAAGATTTATTTTTACCAAGTAAACATACCAATCTTATGAAGAAACTATATTTCCTTTTACCGATTCTCCTTTTATTATTTTTTATCACTCCTACCGCCCAATCGCAGGAAGGTGACGTTTATGTCAGCCTTGGTGCCGGAGTCAGCATACCCATGGCAGAGTATGCCAATGCCGACTTCAGTGATGAAGCTTCAGGTTTTGCCATGGTTGGTGGAAACTTCAATATCAATTTTGGCTACCGTTTCAATGATTACTTTAGTGTTTGCGGTTTGCTAAGCGGTTGTGTAAACAGATATGATTATGTGAAAGTACAGGACTGGTTCCAGCAGGAATTTGCTGAAGCTTTACCCGATACAAGATGGATTGTTGAAAGCAAAAACTGGGGAACCGGAGGGCTTATGGTCGGAGCCACAGGCTCCCTGCCCCTGGTTACCAATAGGTTTTATCTTGAGGCCAGGCTGATGGGAGGGTTTATGTATGCATATTCACCTGCCATTTATGTGACAGGTCAGGAAAAAGATGAACCGGATAAACGCATTGATATTGAGCAAGCCTCTGCTCCTTCCTGGGTGTTTGATGCTGGAGCAGGTTTCCGATATAAGCGCACACGCAAACAATATTTCATATTATTTGCTGATTATATGCATTCAAATCCATCATTTAATAATGTGCGCACCAATACCAATATGGGCTATGAGCGGGATGAGAGTTTCACCCAGCAAATTAGCACCGTTAATATCAGTATTGGCATTGGATACATTGTTAATTAGCGAATATTTTCAGAGGCATGAAACTGGGGAAAGCATTTTATCAGCATGAGGATGCTGTCTTCATGGCAAGGGCTTTGCTCGGGAAAGTTCTGGTAACTCGAATTTCCGGGCTATTGACATCTGGTATTATTACCGAAATTGAAGCTTATGCCGGTATCCGTGACAAGGCCTCCCATGCTTTTAGTAACCGCTATACAAGCCGTACAGCCCCAATGTACCTCAATGGCGGGATAGCATACGTTTACCTGATCTATGGCATCCATTCGCTTTTCAACATTGTTACTGCCCCTGCTGGCATCCCGCATGCGATGTTGGTCCGCGCCATCCATCCACTAAACGGATTGGATATTATGCAAGAAAGAAGAAGCAGCAAACATAGCAAAGACATTGCCGGCGGCCCGGGCAAAGTTTCACAAGCCCTGGGTATACATTATTCAGATTCCGGAGAGGATCTGCAGGGAGATAAGATTTGGATAGAAGACCGTGGGATCGTTCCACATGCTGATGAAATACTGTCAGGACCAAGGATCGGGGTTGACTATGCCGGAAAGGATGCCCTTCTGCCCTACAGGTTTATCTATCATTACAATGCATAAAAAAAGGGCTACTGAAACAGCAGCCCTTTATATGCATTTACAGGTAATTATTTAACTGTATTAGCAAGATCGTTACCTGGCTTGAATTTTACTACTTTTTTAGCAGCAATCTTGATTTCTTTACCAGTTTGTGGGTTTCTGCCTTTTCTGGCAGCGCGTTTTGCCACACCGAATGTACCAAACCCTACGAGAGCAACACGATCACCTTTTTTCAAGGCACCTGATGTAGCTCCAATGAATGATTCAAGAGCTCTTTTAGCATCAGCTTTGGTCAGACCCGCTTCTGCTGCCATAGCATCAATTAATTCTGCTTTATTCATTTTACCACAATTTTAATTAATAAATATTTTGAAAACCTTGCAAAGATAAGGGTTTTAGAACTAATGTCAAGTAAATGCATCTTAAACTGGCAAAAATGTTGATAACTGAAGTGCTTTGTTAATAACTCTGCTCTAAAGTGCCCGATTCCGTAGGTTTTTAACGAAATTACGGGCGTTTCAGAGCATCTACTCTAAAGAGCTGGTATTCAAACCCATAAGAAATTCGCTTATCGGCATCCTTTTTTTTCCTGACTGCTGCAATTCAAGAAGGGAAATACATGCGTTTTTGCAACAAACATTCAAATAGGTTTTATAGTCAGTCATGACTGTTCCTGGTTCAGTGTCACATCGGCATTGCCTGATCTCGGCAAGGAAAACTTTCAGGTACAATTCTTTTCCATCAGTTGTTTTGATCTCTGTGAACGCTCCTGGATAGGGGCTAAGTCCCCGTATGTGGTTATAAATATTTTCAGCATCCCCTGACCAGTTAATGCGGCAATCTTCTTTGTGTATTTTAGGTGCTTTCTTAAGAGTCTCGTCCTCCGGCAATAAATCATCCTGCCTGTAAGTCTTTACATTGCCTTCTTTGATAGCTTCAACGGTTTTGATCACAAGCAAGGCACCAAGGTACATGAGGCGGTCATGGTATTCACCTGCAGTTTCCCGGAAATCGATGTCGGTTTCCTCCCTGAAGATAATATTCCCTGTATCAATCTCATGACGCAGGAAAAATGATGTAACACCGCCTTTGGTATCACCATTCATGATGGTCCTGTTGATTGGGGCGGCTCCCCGGTACTGCGGCAATAGCGATGCATGCAGGTTAAAAGTACCCAGAGGGGGCATCCCCCAAACTTCCTCCGGCAACATCCTGAAGGCAACCACAATAAAAAGTTTTGCCTTGTAAGCCCTTAACTGTTTTATGAAGTCCGTGTCTTTAAGATTATCGGGTTGCAGAATTGGCAGGCTATGATTGCTCGCAAAGACTTTCACCGCCGAAGCGCGGATTTTTTGACCACGTCCTGCCGGCCTGTCGGGGGCAGTCACCACCGCACATACATCATAGCCATGCTCCAGCAATGCCGAAAGCGATGCAACAGCAAAGTCGGGTGTGCCCATGAAAATGATGCGGATATTGTTGGTAGCCATCAGATGTAAATATGGCTTAAAATTAAAAAAAAACCCGGTCGCAATGACCGGGTATAAGATATAAATGAATTGTCTTCTTAATCTTCTTTTTCCATCATGCCCTTCATCCTTGCAATGTTTCGCTCGATTGTACGGCCTTCGTTGCTTCTATAGTACTCCATGAATATCCTGTTATATGCCTCATAAGCATCATTATATGCACCCAGCAACTCATAGGTCATGCCGGCCTTGTACAAAAACATTGGAGTCGTAAAATCATTGTTCTCTTCATTTGCGGCATCCAAATAATAGCTAACAGCGCGATCGGGCTCATTGAGTTCCATGTAAGCATCCCCGATTGCACCAATGGCCAAAGGCCCGATGATCTGGTCCACAGGGTTATGGGCTTCAAGATAATCTATCGCTTCCTCAAAATTGCCCATCTTCAGGTAACATATACCTGTATAATACCTGGCAAGGTTGCCGCTTTTTGTTTTCCCGTAATCATCTATGATTTCAAGAAATCCCAGTGAATTTCCATCACCGTACAATGCGCGGGAAAGCGAATCCGCCTCAAAATATTTTTGCGCCATGAAGATCTGATCCTGGGCATTTTTCTCCATCGGAGCGATATAAAATCTATTGTAACCGAAATATGCCAGAACAAGAAGTATGATCCCTATGATAACATACATCAGCATCTTCTGGTTCCTTTCAACAAACTGCTCTGTCTTGCCCAATACTTCCTCAACAGCAACCATCCGGTCCTCTCCTGCGGTTTTCTTTTTAGCCATAAGTGTTTGATTTTTTGGTGGTGCAAAAGTAGTCTTTTTATTTATACCTTTATAACTAGATGATGAATTTTTAGTGTTAAACTAAAAACTGATTGATTACACAAGTTTATATATAAGACGGTTCATTCAGTAATTAATATATTTTTGTTCTTCGTCAATCTATTCAGGAAGCCCAGCTGCCTGAAAAAGCTGATCCGTAAATTCAAACCTCATATGACCGAAAACCTTCAGATCAAAAAAAAGTATCTCACATATCTGGAAAGCTTTATCACAGAGAATAAACGTACTTTGTTTGATACGATCATCATGCAAAGGACTAAATATATCACCCTTGCGCTGGAGGATATCTACCAATCACAAAATGCAAGTGCCGTGTTACGGACCTGCGACTGCTTCGGCATACAGGATGTGCATATTATCGAAAACAGGTACAGCTATTCCGTGAACCCTGACGTGGCACTTGGTTCAACGAAATGGCTGAATCTGAATAAATACAATAAGGGGGAAAATAACACCCTGGATTGTTATCAAACGCTAAGGGATCAAGGTTATCGTATTGTTGCCACAACCCCCCATATAAACGATACATTGCTTGATGAACTCAGTCTGGATACGAAAATTGCCCTGGTATTCGGAACTGAATTGGAGGGTTTGTCAGATGTGGCCATTGAACATGCAGATGCATACGTAAAGATTCCTATGTATGGGTTCACGGAGAGCTTCAACATTTCTGTATCTGCAGCCATTAGCTTACATTATCTTACCGAAAAGTTAAGAAAGTCGGAACTCAACTGGCAGCTTAAGGAAGAAGAGCTTATCGATACAAGGCTTATGTGGGCTAAAAGTGCTGTCAAGCACCCCGAAGCACACGAAAAGAATTTTATGAATCAAGAAGGATTGGATTGACCTTCAAGGCAAGTCAGTTTTTTTTCTACTTTTACAAAAAAAATTGTTCACTAAAAATACAAATCCATGGGAAAAGGTGATAAAAAGACCAAAAGAGGAAAGATAATCAAAGGAAGCTATGGCGTCAGAAGGCCAAGAAAGAAAAAAAATGTGATTCCGGAAACACCTGCAAAAGCTACAAAGAAAAAAGCAGCACCCAAGGCGGCTAAGGAAGAGAAGAAAGTAAAAAAACCTGCAACAAAAGCAAAGAAGGTTGAAGAAAAAAAGGCTGAAGTCGTTAAAGCAAAGACTGTAAAAGAAGTTATCACTGAAGATAAAGCAGAGAAAAAGGAAACCCCAAAAGCCGAAACCGAAGAAAAGAAAACTACTAAAGAAAAGCCCAAGACGGCTGCACCTAAGAAAACCGCAAAGAAAAAGGAATAAACATCTGATCAGTTCAGCACTCAAAGAAGTGGCAGTCGTCTATAGGGTGGCTGCCATTTTTTTAAAGGTATCACCTCTTTCCTCAAAATCCTTAAACATACCATAGCTGGCTGCTGCCGGCGAGAGCAGGCAAACATCACCGTGCCGGAGCGACTTCCTGATGAAGACAAAGGCCTCATCCATATTTTCGACCGGAACACATACACTTTTCCCGCTCAGCAATTTATTAAGGTCATCAAACATCCTCCTGCCTGCTTCGCCCATAAAAACCAGGTATGGAACCGGGAAATCATGCAGCCTGTTGTAAAGCAAATTATAATTCAGGCCACGGTCATGCCCCCCCAGGATAATTAAGTCAACCCTGGCCAGTGTTTTCAAGGCTTCAACACTGGCTTCAGGAATGGTCGCGATTGAATCATCATAAAACCTGATCCCATTATAAGTACCTGCAAACTCCAGTCTGTGTGCCAGACGCCTGTAACTAACCAGCCCTTCCATTATTTTTTCATCATCCACCTG
The DNA here is from genome assembly GCA_023132505.1 of Bacteroidales bacterium. Taxonomy (GTDB): domain Bacteria; phylum Bacteroidota; class Bacteroidia; order Bacteroidales; family B18-G4; genus B18-G4. The sequence goes on from JAGLYE010000024.1 coordinate 6,529, forward strand.
TTTATACACACATACAAGTATGGCCGCCATTATATTCCTGACATTATGCATACCCGGCAGGTCTTTCACCGCCGATAGCGGATAATGGTGCACCTGCCCCTTGGCGTCGCGGCAAACGACGTCCCTGCCATCATAAATAGCATCGATTCCTTTATGCATATCCAGGGAGAACGACAGCAGTGTTTTGTTTTCTGCCTGTTGGCTGACCAGTTCTTCTATAATCGGATCGTCAGCATTATAAACCAGTTTACCTCCGTCCGGCTGCATCCGGCCGATATTGAACTTTGCCATTTTATAGGCGGTAAAATCTTTGTAATGATCGAGGTGCTCCGGAAATACATTTAAGATAACGGCAATGCCGGGTGCCTGGCTGATATGCTCCAGCTGATGCGACGACATTTCGAAGATCACCTCTGTATCGTCATCCACCTTAAAGGCAAGATCAAGCGGAGGGATGCCAATATTCCCGGCCAGTATCGCCTTGCGCCCTGCCTTGCCCAGGATATGGTGTATCAAGCTGGCAGTGGTGCTTTTTCCCTTGGTTCCGGTCACCCCGGTAACTTTCTCAGCATAAGCTTTCAGGAAAAGATCAGTCTGAGAAGTAATTTTTCCGGCATCACATTTTTCAGTTACAAGCTCGTATGGTATTCCCGGTGACTTGATAATCAGATCAAAATCTTCGCAGGAATCGAGATAACCCATGCCGGTGAGAAAGCCAAGGTTTTCATCCTGTCCCAATGCAGGATGGGCTTCAGCTAAGTTTTCATTACGATCGCTGATGGTTAAAAACATGTCCGGAAACCAACTCCTGAGCAAGCTATATGTAGATTGGCCTTCCTTCCCATAGCCGAGGATGAGGATGGTTTTTCCAGGCATTATGGATTTAATATCAGAAGACATTGATCATATCTTTTAGCAATTGCACTTCTTCATCATCGGGAATATTACTATTACCAAACGCTTTAAGAAGCATATTCATTTCATCATGTGAAAACATCTCCTGAGCCTTTTGCTGCAAATAATGCTGTAGCAGTACAGGCAATTTCTCGTTCTGTATTTTGTTTATATAAGCCCTGATGGCCACATTTACCTCTTCAAGTGTCCCTATGCAATCAAAAGGTTTTTCTTTAGCAAGCCCGCATAGCTGATCAAGTATGGGTACCAGACTTTCATCTTCGAAAAGGTCACTTCCAAAGATTTTCACAAGCTGGTCACGGCCAATAAAAGGGGCCAGAATGATATAGGTGAACAGGCACTTGGGGCATTTCCCGCACCACGAATCAGTCTTACTGCCTGCATTGCAACTGCGAAATGATGCAAAATGACCAGGAAAGCGGGAAAAGATCCCGGCAATTTGTAATTCGTTAAGCGGACGCAGAAAACTGTAATATTCTATGCCATCCGTAATATATTCTGACATATAATCCCTGAAGTCATCCTCAAATTCAAGGGTTTTGGAATACTGGTGATTGATATTCGTGCCAGGGATAGTAGGTTCGTTGGCACTGGATTCATTGCTGAGAGCTATATTGCTGATTCCATGCAGGGCAGCAACCAGGGTAGCAGTAAATGCCAGCATGGCAGAAAAAGGTGTGTGTCCGTTTAAGAAGCCCTTACTGTTTAAATCAAGCAATAGGGGGTCAATGCTGCGGTAAAGCTTAATTATCTCGTTGTCGCCAAAGCCCGCATTGTGTGCACTTTTAACACTTGCCGGTCTTGGGTTTACGATAAATGGCCTGCATTTTTTGACCCCGGATAACAACTCCAGCGTGACCACAGAATCTTTTCCTCCGCCTAAGGGTACCAACACCTCCTCTTTCCCAATAAAGGACTCTCGTTTTATAAGTTCATTGCCTTCGGGAAATATCTCCACAAAATCTGCAGCCGGATTAATCCCATTCTCATAAAAAAACTCACCCAGCCCGTTCAGACAGAGCTTTTTCCACCAGCTGATCTGTGCGCTATTCATTGCCATGGGCTTCACTATCACCTTCGGCGGACAGGCAGTTTTCCAATAACTCAGCAATTCTACCATTCCCATATTGAAAATGATATTCCTGATTAGGGAACCTGATAAAATGTCCGTATTGAAATTTGCCGGCAATGGAAGTTTTATTTCCGGACGAAAAGTGTATTTAGAAGCCAGCCTGAATTCGAATACAACACCTAACTCATTATTATCAAGGGCATAAGAGAAGCTCTCGTAAACAAAATACGGATACTCCCTTCTCAGTTGAACATACAAATCATTACGATCTGTTCTCATCAGCACTTGTGGTATTATTTTTGTACTTTAGTGATCAAAGGTAAAACATTGCGTTGAATTCGCCGAATGACTGACATCAATAAAATAATCAAGATCAAGACGAATGACCTGAAGCCTTCTAAAGGAAAGATTCTTATTTCTGAGCCGCTTCTTTCCGACAATTATTTTAAACGTTCGGTAGTCTTGCTTGCCGAGCACAATGAAGAAGGCTCTTTCGGAATCATCATGAATAAGCCCATCGATAATAAGTTCAATGAAATTGTAACTGATTTCCCTGAATTTGGCGGGCAATTATTCTTAGGCGGCCCGGTCAGCAACTCCAGTTTGTTTTTCATCCATACCCTTGGTAAACTTGTAGAAAACAGCCTGAAGATCATGGAAGGTCTTTACTGGGGGGGCGACATTGAGTCCATAAGGGAGTTGATGTTGCTTAAGCAGATCAATCCCAACCAGATCAGGTTTTGTGTTGGCTATTCAGGATGGAGCAGCAAACAGCTCGATGATGAATTGCAAAAAAACTCCTGGCTTGTTTCCGGACTTCCGGCCGAAGCTTTGATGAACACCGAACCGGATAAGTTATGGGAGTATGCATTAAAAAAGCTTGGCGACGAATACAGTTATTGGGAAAACTTCCCTATCGATCCTGAGCTTAATTAAACCCACTACCTGCCAGAAAAGGATCATCCCCCGGACTTTTTAGCCCGATAACCCTTTTTAATCAGAATAGCCAGCACTTTTTCCCTTTGATCGCCCTGGATAAGGATGTCCCCATCTTTAACACTTCCACCCACACCACAGGCAGATTTCAATGTTTTGCCAAGCTCATTGAGGTCAGCATCAGTTCCACGAAAACCTCGTACAATGCTTAACTTCTTATTTCCTTTCAGGCTTTGAAGATGTATCCTGAGGTTCTGCTCAGCCGGGGGAATGCTTTTTTGTTCACCCTGCTCATTCCAGTCGTACTGGAATTCCGGATTAGTTGAATATACAATCCCTTTGGGGCGTTTCTTCGGAGTCATAATTATCAATTAAGGAACAACAACATTTAATGAGGATGGTTTTATCGTGACATGCAGTTTTTTATCCAACTTTACAGCTTCACCATCAATATTGACTGTCTTCCCTTTTTTTCGTTTCACTATAATATTACTTGCCCGGTAGATCTCAATATATTTCGACCTGTCGATCTTCTGCTGGTACATTAGCCGGGCAATTCCCGGGAAAGCCTGCACGGGTGGCTTGCGGACGATGCAAACATCGATGAGTCCATCGGTAATTGAAGCCTGTGGGGCAATCCGTGTATTGTAACCAAACTGGCTGGAATTTGCAAAACTGATAAAAAAGGCCTCCGTCTGTAATTCATCTTCATCCAGTTTGAGATGATACTTCAAGGGTTTATAACTCAGGTATTCTTTCAGCACAATTTTAGCATAGGTAAGGAATCCTCTGCTGTTGCATTTTGCAAATTGTCTGGCAACACGGGCATCAAATCCAATTCCTGCAATACTTGCAAAGAACCTGTCATTTACCATACAAGTGTCAATCCTCAGGGTTTTGTCACGGTTTAACAGCTCAATGGCTTCTTTTTTCCTGAGCGGAATACCGAGGTGGTGTGCCAGGCCATTGCCAGATCCGGCCGGTATGATCCCAAGTGTAGCATCTGTGCCGGCAAGTTTTTCAGCAACTTTATTAATTGTTCCATCCCCTCCGGCCACAACAAAGCGATTGATCCCGTGCTCAAGTCCTTCCAAAACGATCTCAGCTCCATGCCCCGCATAGCGTGTGAACCTGATAACAGGATCAAAGCGGTCATAATCAAGCGAAGACTCAATAATATCCCGGAACTCTCCCTGACGGTTTTTCCTGACCCCGGAAACAGGGTTTACAATAATGATGAGCTTTTCTCTTTCCGGTCTATTCATCCTTATCTTTAATTACCAGTTGGTTGTGGATCATACGATGATTGTATTGCTGGATAATGGCCTCAAGAAAATCAAGCAGTTCCTCTGCGAACTCTGGCATATTATGCATTTCGTTTTCCCGGGAGTTTACGGGCTTATTAAGCTCATAAAGGCCAATAACGTCTTTACCGTCGAATTGCAATGACCAGCCATCTTTTATGAGCTGATAGATGCCATCAATATAGTTTACCGAGAAACGATGGGAGGTGGTGTCGAAAAGATTATTGCCGAATGCCAACCAGGGTTTTTCATAGTTCAGAAATCCAAGTACGCTGGGCAGGATATCGCATTGCTGGGCAATGTCGGTACTCAGTTCCGGATCTATCCTGCCTGGCATAAAGAACACGAGTGGTATTGCATAGATCCCATCCCGGCTCTGGTATTCCATATCATCCGAAATTGATGTATGGTCGGCCGTGATCACAAAAAGTGTGTTTTGATACCAATCCTCACGGGAAGCCTGACGCATGAAACGACCCAGCGAATGATCGGCATACATTATGCTTTCATGGATATCCAGTGTACCTTTGTCAAACACTCCTTGATATTTTTCCGGTACGACATAGGGATGATGTGATGAAAGCGAAAAAAAGATAGCCAGGAAAGGTTCTTCCGAAGCATCCAGTTTTTCTTTAAAGAAATCAAAGAAAGCTTCATCATAGATTCCCCAGTTTCCGTCATAATTAGCATCATTGCCATATTCATCTTTACCATAGTATTTGTCGAAACCGGCAATGCCAACAAAAAATTCAAATCCCATTGTCCCGTTCCTCCCTCCATGAAAAAACGTAGAGGTATAGCCCTTCTCACCCAGGGTATTGGCCAGACTGTTAATTTCATTTCCACCATAAGCCGAAGTGATATATGGCTTACCGGAAAGGGATGGCAACCCGGCAACCAAAGCAGGTAATGCTTCGATAGATTGCTTGCCATTTGCATATGCTTTAAAAGCAAGTGCCTGATTAACAATGGAATCAAGATAAGGTGTATAACTCCTGTGTCCCTGTCCATTCAAGGCCCCAATATATTCAGTCCCAAAACTTTCCATAATGATCAATACTACATTGGTTGAATTGGTTGAACTGGGTGAACTGGGGGAATTGGTTGAATTAGTTGAATTGGTTGAATTGGTTGAA
>JAGLYE010000240.1 GCA_023132505.1 Bacteroidales bacterium
ATTCTTTTCTAATCTTCTCAAATGCCTTCTGTTCAAGCACGGGGTTTTTGAAAAAACTGCCGGCGTTTCCAACAACCTCATGATCAGGAAGTTTTCTCCGGCGAATAGAGGAGATCGCCTCTCCTACATCACCGATAGTGGGCTTGTCTTTGATCCCCATTTTAATTAGTTCTTCACTGATCGCCCCGTACGAAATATCAGGTTCGCCTTTCGATTTTAACAGCAGGCTCACAGAAACAATAAAAAACATTCCCTTTTGTTCCCGCTTAAATATGCTGTCGCGATACCCGAAATCACATTCTCCATTGGTAAAACTCCGGATTATTCCTGTAGTTATTTCTACTGCATTCAGTGAATAAAAAGTGTCTTTCAACTCAACGCCATAAGCACCAATATTCTGGATGGGCCCAGCCCCAACGCTTCCGGGTATCTTTACCAGGTTCTCAATTCCCCCAAGGCCATTAAGTATGCAAAAGCTTACGAGATCATCCCATACTACACCGGCACCTGCAGTAACAAGCACCTTGTTATTTCCCATTTCCTTCACTTCAATCCCGATTATCTTATTTCTGATCACCAATCCATCAAAATCATTTGTAAAAAGCACATTGCTGCCGCCACCAAGGATAATGTGCTTTTTACCTTCAAGCTTGCCCGCCCTGATAAAATTAACCAGGGAATCAACATCCGTCACCTCTGTATATTCCGAAGCACTTACATCAAGCCCGAATGTATTATAGGGTTTCAGGGAAATATTTTCCAAAATTTTCATAGGTCTGATCAAAGATAATAAGGATTTGGGTTACCTCAAGGCAAGATAGTGAATAAATACTTATCTAATATTCCGCATAAACAGGCGATCAAATCGTTAAAAAATATAAATTAGCATATATTTTCTGTATAGCAAATGAAAAAAATCATCGTTTCCGTAACCAACGACCTTGTGACCGACCAAAGGGTTGATCGTATCTGTAACTCCCTGGTGAAGATTGGTTTTGCGGTATTACTGGTTGGCCGGAAGCAAAAAAACAGCCTGGCCCTTAACAAGCGGGGATACAGCATGCACCGTATGAGACTGCTTTTCGGAAAGGGGTTTTTCTTCTATGCAGAGTATAATTTTCGTCTTTTCTTGTTCCTCCTCTTCAGAAAAGCCGATATCCTGCTTTCCAACGATCTTGACACTTTGCTGGCAAACTACCTGGTTTCTAAAATAAGGAGAAAAAAACTCGTTTACGACAGCCATGAGTATTACACTGAAACCCCGGAGCTGGTAAACCGCAAATTTGTACAGGGCATCTGGAAAAGGATAGAAAAGTGGATCTTCCCAAAATTAAAAACCGTTTACACTGTGAATGATTCCATTGCCGGGTTGTTCAGGGAAAAATACGGGGTACAGGTCGAAGTGATCCGCAACCTGCCGTACCGGCAGGAATACAAGCTGGAAAAAAGCAGAAAGGCACTGGGACTGCCTGAAGATAAAAAAATCATCCTTTTACAGGGTGCCGGGATCAACATCCAGCGGGGCACAGAAGAAATGGTAGAAGCCATGCAATATATCGATAAGGCTGTTTTTGTAATCATTGGAGGGGGTGATGTCCTCCCATTGCTAAAGCAGCAGACAAAAGATATGGAGCTTGATGAAAAGATCATATTCATCCCAAAGATGCCTTTCAGTGAACTTTATCAATTTACCGTACATGCTGATATTGCTGTAACCCTCGACAAGGATACTAACATCAACTATTGTTTTAGCCTGCCCAACAAACTTTTTGACTACATACAGGCCAGAGTGCCCATACTGGCTTCGGACCTGGTGGAAATAAAAAAAGTGATTGACAAATACAAGATAGGAAAAGTGCTCGGCACACATGATCCCAAAGCCATATCCTCGGCCGTGAACATGATGCTTAATGATAAGGCGCAATATGAAATCTGGAAAGAAAACCTTAATTTTGCTTCTGAAGAACTTTGCTGGGAGCAAGAAGAGCAGAAATTAATCAAAATTTATTCAGATCTTGCAGGATAACCACTTACATATTATTTCATTTGATGTGCCGTATCCTCCCAATTACGGAGGTGTTATAGATGTATTCTATAAGATCAAAACCCTACATGAGAAAGGCATAAAGATTCATCTGCACTGCATTGAATATCCGGGCCGGGGAAGAGCCGAAGATCATCTTAAGAATTACTGTGAAGAAGTGCACTATTATCCGCGCAAGACCGGTTTGGCATCCGCCCTGAGCCTGAAACCTTATATTGTATCCAGCCGGCGCTCAAAGGAAATGCTTAAAAACCTGCTCAGGGACGAATATCCTATTTTGTTCGAGGGATTGCATTCTTGTTACTACATGACAGATAAGCGGCTCAGGGACAGGATCAAGATCTACCGTGAAAGCAATATAGAGCACAAGTACTACTTTAACCTTTTTAAAGTCTGTAAAAATCTGTCCAACAGGGCATACTTCCTTGGAGCAAGCTTCAAACTACGCTTCTATCAGCGTGTATTAAAGCATGCCAGCATGATGCTTTGTGTATCCGAAAAAGATACGGCTTACCTTCAGGAGCAATTCCCGGATAACAAGGTGTATTACATACCCAGTTTTCACACCAACAATACGCTTGATGTGCTGAACGGTAAAGGTGAGTATGCTCTTTATCATGGGAATATTGAAGTTCCGGAGAACTCACATGCAGCAGTTTACCTGATCAACGAGGTTTTCAATGATATTGAGATCCCCCTGGTAATTGCAGGCATGAACCCGCCCGAGCGCATCAGGAAAATGATCAATGGAAAGCAAAACATCAAGCTCATCAGCAATCCTGACGACAAGGAAATGTTTGACCTGATCAGAAATGCACATGTAAATGTTCTGGTCACCTTCCAGGCTACCGGCTTAAAACTGAAACTCCTCAATGTATTGTACCAGGGTCGCTTTTGCCTCGTCAACGACAAGATGTTGAATGGCACCGGCCTTGATGAACTCTGCATTATCGGCAATGACGCCCCTGCATTGAAGAAGGAGATTAAAGATCTTTTCGCAACCAAGTTTACAGGTGAGGAT
>JAGLYE010000241.1 GCA_023132505.1 Bacteroidales bacterium
TAAATTTCTGATGTTGACGGGTCAATACCAATGCCATAATAACCGCCGATAGTACTATTGCCATAAGGGCTTTCAATAAAAAGTTCCGGTTCTGAAGATGATGTAACAGTGTGACGATACACATGCCTGTTCAGGAAATACAAGGTATCACCACTCCCATTGATCTTAAGTTCGGAAGGAAAATCCTCCAGAGCAAAGCGGAATACCTGCTCGATATCCCTGGTTTCTGCATCGATCCTGATCAGTCCGGGCTGCTCATAACCATAGGGGTTTCCTTCAAAACCACCATCGGTGAGCACCCAGAGCTTATTAAACTTATCCATAACCATGCTTTGGGGCTGTATCAAAACTTCAATGGAATCAACAACTTCATCAGCTTCGCTGTCGATTACCAGTATCTTGTTATCGTAACTCCAGCAATTGGTAAAGACATACTTGCCATATTGCAGCATCTGCTCCGTAGGATGCTGATAATAATGCGGATCATTATTGTTTACATCAATGGCCCCTGTGATATACTGCAATTCAGGATCGATGATGGCTAGCGAACGGGCATAGAGATCACTCACATATGCTTTTGTATCATTGATGAAGTGTATATACCGCGGTGAGGTCAGGCCAACGATCTTTCCGGTCAGTTTAAAAGTCTTTAGGTCAATTGTATAGATTTTTCCGCTTCCATTCAGAACAATATACCCCAGGCTGTCGCGGATCTGCATGGATAACGCGACATCACCCAGGGGCAGTGCATTGGTATTGAAGAACACATCATTGTAAACCTGTCCGGTCTTAATATCATAATAGGACAGGGAGGCATTTTCATACCCGAAATTTCCCTCATTGATAATAAAAACACCTGAGGAAGCGGGGTTATGGGGTGTTGGCTGCCTTTTCCACAGTTCGTCATCCTTCATGCAAGAAGTGATGATAAACAGAAGGAACAGCCATATGATATGTCGCAAAACCTTCATTCCCTTATATTTTAAACATAAGCATCAACAGATAATTTCTCCCCGGCATCGGGCGGTATAATATTGTATGATAGGTCTCATTAAAGAGATTATATATCTTGAATTCAGCGGCAAGCGTGGCCTTTTTAATTTGAAAAGCCTTACCGAACATCAGGTCATTCATGAAATAGGGATATAGCCAGTCACGCTTTGTTACATCATTGCTGGAGGTGGTGTATCTTTCACTGTATGAATTATGCTGGTATGTGGCATAGAAACCATAATATGAGATATTCACCAGGAGGTTGCCGGAATGCAATGGTATGTACACTAATTGCTTGCCATAAGATTCATCTCCCCACACCAGTGGGTCGCCAAAATTCGTTGAGCTCGTATAAGCATAATTACCGGCAATTTTATATCCGGCTTTTCCGATGTTTCCACTAAGCGAAAGATCAAATTCCACCCCTTTGGACTCAACCCTGTTAATATTATTCGGCTCCCAATATCCTTTATAGCTTGGCACCCATATTATCCAATTGTCGATGTCGGCATAAAATCCTGTCAGCCCCGTGTGCAACTGATGCCCATTCATTTCAAACATGTAGTCGACACCAAGTTCATAACTGATCCCTTTCTCCGGCAACAGATCCGGATTGCCTCCAGGTTGCCAGTACAGGTCGTTCAGTGAAGGCTGATGGTAATTCCTGGCTATATTTCCCCTGATGATCAATTCCTTTCCCTTGATAACCCGAAAATCAAACCCGAAGTATGGCAGCAGTGGCACCACCTTCATATCTACCCAATCCTGCCGGAGCATGAGGTTTAAGTTCAATCGATCGCCGAAACTCTTTCTGATTGCCAGGAACAATGACATCTCCAGGCGGTCTCTTTCATAGCCGGTTTTTTTCACAGTATCTTTCGTTACCACATCATGATAATCCACATCCATAGAGGTCTCTATGGAAAGGTCTTGGAAGAAGTCATAATTAAATGACACTGTATTCAGGAAACTGTTTTGCCTGCTTTCTGAATATATGGCCGGCACCTCTCCCAGTCCCGGCACATAATTTTTCAGCCAATAGTCGAGTCGCTTGCCGGAATAGCCTGAACGTACTAGCAGGCGATATTTCCGGCCATAGCTTTTCCAGTCGAGGACGAGCTTGTTATCCAGGTTGCTTTGATTATTCAGGTTAGAGTGTTCAGGGCCTTCATAGCTGGTAGCACGAGGGATGGTACGCTCAGCCTTTTGCAGCCAGTACTTTGCTGAAAGCAAGTTATTATCACCGGCCTTGAAATATAATTCCTGTAAAAGACCATAGCGGATATAATCAGCATTTTTGTTAGTATCCAGAGGGTTTGTGATCTCGCCGGTTTCAGGATCAATATCAGCAATGCCCCGGTTAATATATGTATAGTCGTTTTTCGAATAATTATGATAGATGCGGGTTTTAGACTGAATCTTCCTGTTACCGATACCAAACTGCAAAAATTCATCGAAGGTCTTATAGCTGCCAATGCCCTGAATATATTTTATGCTGAGATTATTATCCCAGTCGACAGTGTTGGTAATATTGACTGAGCCTCCGATCCCCCCACTTCCATCTGAAATGGAGGCAGCTCCATATTTCAGTTCTACATCATCAAGGATATAAACAGGTATCAGGGAAAAGTCTAGCATTCCGGTCATTGGTGAATTTACAGGTATTCCGTTCCAGTTCACCCTGGTGTGAGAAGCAGCAGTACCGCGGAAAGATGCCGTTGCCAAGGCCCCGCGGCCATGGTTCTTAATGAATACAGTTGTGTTTTCCGATAACAGCTCCGACAAGGACAGGTTTATATTTTTAAGGATGGCCAGGCTGTCGACCCTGACCTCTTTCATGCCTGCCTCATCCTTTTTGAACATGCGGCTTGCCGAAACTTCAACGGTATTCAGGATGAAAATGGAATCCTCTATGCCCTGCGACAATGCGTGCCCTGATATGCTCAGGACCGTAAAAAATATACGCAGGGCCTTATACATTTTATTGTTTGATTAGTTTAATAACAGCGGAATGGCCATTTGCTGATATATGAAGAAGGTACAAGCCAGGTATTAACCCTGAC
>JAGLYE010000242.1 GCA_023132505.1 Bacteroidales bacterium
ATCCAGTATCCAGTATCCATTATTCACCCTCATTTATTATCTTAAACATTTGTTATTTAGGGAAATTGTGGTAATTTTGCACTCCGTTTTTCGAGAAACGGATAAGTTAATTCAATCAATTAATAAACAGAAACATGAACCAGTACGAAACCGTTTTCATTATGACTCCCGTTTTGTCTGAAGAACAGATGAAGGAAGCGGTTGATAAGTATCGGGGCCACCTCAAGTCGAAAAAGGCTGAGGTCGTACTCGATGAGAGCTGGGGTTTGAGGAAACTCGCCTATCCCATCCAGAAAAAATCAACCGGGTTCTATCATCTTTTCGAATACAAAATTGATGGAGAAGAACTTCAGGAATTTGAATTGTTGTATAAAAGGGATGAGCGCATTCTCCGTTTCCTCACTGTGAAGCTGGATAAGCATGCCATTGCTTACAACGAAAAGAAAAGGAAAAAAGCTGCGGAAGAAAAAGCCGCTGAGCAAGATTCCTGATCCTTTATGAACCTTTAAACAGTAAAAACAATGGCACAAAACAGTGGTGATATTAAATATCTGACTCCCATAGCAGTCGATACCAAAAAGAAAAAATACTGCCGTTTCAAGAAAAGCGGCATCAAATACATTGACTACAAGGATGCTAACTTCCTTATGAAATTTGTTAATGAACAAGGTAAGATCCTTCCACGGAGGATCACAGGAACTTCAACCAAGTATCAGAAAAAAGTGGCCCAGGCTGTAAAGCGTGCACGCCATCTTGCCCTGATGCCTTATGTTGCTGATCTTTTAAAATAAGGAGGAAAAAAATGGAAGTTATTCTTAAAAAAGATATCCCTGGTCTGGGATACAAAAACGATCTTATAACCGTTAAAAATGGTTATGCAAGGAATTACCTGATCCCAAAGGGGCTGGCTGTACTGGCAACAGAAGTCAACAAAAAAGTTCTTGCCGAAGTTAAAAAACAAAAAGCCCATAAAGAAGAAAAGATCCTGAAAGAAGCTGAAGAACTGGCGAAAGGACTGGAAGCATTGCAAATTAAGATCGCTGCCAAAGCCGGTACATCCGGAAAGATCTTCGGTTCTGTAAACGAAATTCAGATAGCTAACGCGATCAAAGAACAACACAAATTCGACATCGACAGAAAAGACATCTCCGTTGATGGGGAATCGATCAAAGAACTCGGCGAATACATAGCCAAGATCAGGCTTCATAAAGATGTAACTGTAGAATTGAAATTCGAAGTTTACGCAGAATAATATATAAGGCAGGCTATATTTGCCTTTTTCAAGTCATTTCGAGTGCCAGCGAGAACGCTTAGCTTTGTTCTCCCTCCGGTCGAAATGACTTTTTTTATGTTCGATCTTTTTATCCCTGGCTAAATGTTATAAAGAAGTTTGCCAGGAAATTCCAGAGCGTTACCACACAAATAGCAAAGAACTTTGCCACATAGAAATTGATCTTGAACTTGCTAACTATCAGCCAAAGTATCAGGTTATTGATTCCCAGCCCAATGAAAGAGATGATCAGAAACGTAGTATATTCAATAACAATATCCTCATTCTTGCTTTCAAAAGTCCATACCCTGTTCAGTATATAATTAGTGCTTGCCGCTATCGTAAAGCCAATGGAGTTGGCAATGTATTTCTGAACTTTAAAGATCTCTTTAAAGAGATAGGTAAAGGCATAATCAACCAACAGTCCGGAGAAGCCTACAGCTGCAAACTTTAAAAATTTTAAAATAAAGGATGTACTTAGAAAGTCGAACATGATTGGTCAATAATGCGCAAAGATATAAAAACGCAAGGATTGATTCAAAGTTGTGCCGGCAGAACCTTCCTGCTGTGACAGCTGCACAAGATCACTTAAAATAATCAAAGCGGATGCCGCTCATTTCTTCGCTCAGGGCCCAAAGGTTTCGACTGGCATTCGGGTCGTATGAAAAGGCCGATGGTTCCACCTGATTGCTATCTGAGAAATATTTCCCTGAAGTGCCCGACAGTGATTTGTGGGATGCAAGAAAAACTGAAGTCCTGCAACCCTGATCGACCGTGCTGCCGGATATCCCAAAGCCTTCATACAATAACTTGGTTGTGATCACGCCGGGGTGCAGACTGTTGCTGGTAATAGAAGTTTTTTTTAATTTTTCGGCCAGTTCATTTGAAAACATCACATTGGCAAGTTTCGATAGTGCATAGGCACTGTAATCAATATAGGAATTGATCTCCCTGATATCGGAGAAATCAATTCGGGGGCTGTTTGTGTGGGCTATGGAACTAACTGTGATGATCCGGCCTTGTTCAGCCATTTTAAGCAAGGGCAGTAATTGCAGGCTCAGGGCAAAATGAGCCAGGTGGTTGACTGCGAAGGTCATTTCAAAGCCATCGTCAGAGAATGACTGCCCACGCGTAAAAACACCTGCATTATTGATCAGCACATCAAGCTTTTCGTGCTTTTGGCTAATGGAACCGACAAGATTTTTAAGCTGAGACAGGGATGCCAGGTCAGCATTTTCATAGCTAACTGAGCCATTCCCGTTTATACTCCCGATTTCTGCCAGGGCTTGTTTTCCGCGGGCTCTATTTCTCCCGTGAATAATGACACTTGCACCCAGCTTAGCCAGCTCAACTGCTGTGCGCTTACCAATGCCATCGGTTGCGCCTGTGATCAATACCGTTTTACCTTTCATCACACTTATGATTGATGCTAAACTAACAATAACTGAAGGGGTATTGTTCAGGTTTAAGCGACAATAATATTTCGTTAAAAAAGCAATTCGTGCCAAAACGGGAATGCGTTTCCCAAATAGAGACAAAAGGCATGGGGCTGGAAATATTCAAAGGCTTGAATATGCATCACTTAGGCTAATGGCATCCTTTTTGTTATTTAGTACTTGCCTTATAAAGATTTGGTTTTGTTTATTTGAAAAGAGCCGTCGTGACCAGACGGCTCTTTTCTTTTGTAGATGGGGGCAGGGTTCAAGGGACAGGGTGTAGGGTACCGGGATTATTTAATTACTTCGCACTTCGTTTGTTTATACTTTCCCC
>JAGLYE010000243.1 GCA_023132505.1 Bacteroidales bacterium
CATTTTTTCAGGGAATTGCACCTGGGCCAGGTTAACCTGTTGCTTTTGGGGATATACATTTATGCACTTACTTTATTTGACAAACGCAAGACTATCGGTTTCGGGGCATTGATCGCAGTTAGCATTTTTATCAAACCTTTCGGGTTGATCTTCATTCCCCTTTTAGTCATCATGGGGAGATTTAAGGAGTTATTGTTTTTCACCGGTTTTGCGATACTGATGTTCTTTGCTCCGATGGTTTTTTATTCAGATGCCGGCGAATATTTCGGATTATTTACCTCCTGGTATAACGAACTAAGCATTGAGCTGGGTAGCAAGCAAGAGCTGTTGTCAGCAGGAAACCATACTATCTTTTCCATACTTGCAAGGTATACTCCTATTGGCCTGATCCCAATGGCAGGGGCCGGCCGGTTTATTTATCAGTTAGCAATTCTCCTTATCCTTGCCCTGATCATCTTGTGGTTTTGTTTAAAAAGTGAGGCCAGCGACCGGATGAAACGCATGTATGTCATACTCATCGCCATCATCCCCCTTTTGGCATTCACAAGTTACAATGCTTTCATATTTACTCTGCCCCTTGTTGTTTACCTTTTGTTTAAGTTCAGGGAACTGAGCCTTTTATTTAAAATTGTATTCGTAATAAGTTGCCTGTTAATAGGCGGGAATATTTATGATATTGTTGGCAGGAATCTTTTCGACTTCTTCTGGAGCATTTCCGTTTTCAGCTGGGGAACGATCGGGTTGTTAGTGATAATGTTTGTTAATTGGAATTCCCTCACCAATCCAAAATAATGTTCTTTCCTAAATCGGATATCGGATATCGGATATCGAATATCGAATATCTTAATACCCCCTCCCTATCCCTCCCCGTGCATTTTTATGATCCCTTGATCAGGCCTTGCTGAGGGGAGGGAAATATATTGTTGATCTTTTTATCACCCCGGGTTAAAACCCGTGGCATCCATATCAGACCCCCCGGGGGTCAGGGAAGCTAAACATCTATCAGTGCATCAGGATCACTTTTCGGGTGATCACTTCATTATCTGTTACCATTCTTAAGAAATAAATTCCTTCAGAATTGCCTTCTGCTCCGGCATTCCATTTAATGATATGTGAGCCTGCGGCAAAGCTTGCATTAACGATAGAGCTGATCTTCTGACCATTCATGTTATAAACATCAATACTTATATCAACAGCTTTATTCACTGAAAAGCTGATATTGGTTTCATCTGTGAAAGGGTTAGGGTAGGCTTGTCCGAATGATACTTCAGAAGCAACTTCTTCCGGAACGCTTACCCAAATCGCGTCTATACCAAAGAAATCAAGATACTGGTGCATCAGGTAGTCATTGGTGGTGTTTGTACCCGTCAATCCACCAAATTCAAAGGAAGCACCAATGGTTTTATATGAACCTTCATCATAGGCAACTGCATTATTATATGCAGGCGACTGGTTTTTAAAAATTGTAAAGGCGTCTCCCGTAGGAGTAATATGATCAATCCAGTTATTATCACCACTATAATTGAAAATCAGGCCTTCGGTAAAAGTCCCTGACTGTCCGAGTATAATTCCAAGATCATCGCTGCCATCTTCAACACCCTGAATATTGAACATAGCATGAGCAGGTGTGACCTGGTCGTAGTACCATGTATCCCCGCCTTCCATATAAGCGTTACCACCGTTATTGAGATAATTGGTAAGTCCCTGTCCCTGTGACTGTGTCAACGCATAGTTATTAGGATAAATACCAAGACAAACAAATACGGATGAATACAGGCTCATATCTTCAGGCCAGCTATCAACCATGTCGGCTCCAACACTCAGGTTATCGAAGCAATCCATCATTACATCAGCCGAATTGTTATTCCCATCCATGTCAATCACCAGGACGGGGATCTGTCCGACGATAATAAAAAACTCCCCTGTTCCGCTAACACCAAGGTTTGCGCTTATATCGAGGCTGAACTGTGCTAAATGTCCTGCCGGTGTATCTGATCCGGCTGTTACAATATATGTTTGTTCTTCTGAGCTGCCTGCTCCTACCGGCCCGTAGTTCATACTGGCCTCATCAATGACGATATACTCGCTTGTAGTAGCAAGGAGTGCAGCTACCCCGTCGGCATCCGAAGATCCATCATTATTCACTGTGATAGTCAGATCTATGGTTTCACCCGGATCCAGTTTTCCGTTTCCGTTGCCGCCTGTATCATCAATGCTATATCCTCCGAGCACAAGTTCAGGAGCGTGGCCAATCTCAGAAAAGTTACTATACCATGTAGCATCACCTGTAGATTCAATATTGAAGACAATTCCATGTCCATCCGGAATATCAGCGGCAATCTGAACTGCAAAGGCATCATTGATCTGAACGATCTCACCTGCAGGAATAGTTCCATAATTTTCTTCGCCATCGGTAATGGTAACATATTCATCATCAGTTGACAGGATCACCTCCACATTTGTCGCATCTGATGTACCTACATTGTTCAGGGCAATGCTCAAAAGTGAAGATTCGCCATAGTCCAGCATTCCGTTTCCGTTCCCTGAAGCATCATTCACGATATGGCTGCTGTAGATCACATAAGCACCTGCTGACGGAACCACGGTAACAGTTTCATAAATGGTTTCAGTATTAAATCCGGTAACCACCAGCAATGCATCGCCAGGTGTTAAAGCATGGATAATGGTAACATCCCCAGATGCATCAGTGATGCCTGTGTAATAATTTTCATCCTGGCTCAAAGTAACCATGGCAGCAATTACAGGAGAGCCACCGGCAGTCACAGTAGTTATAAATGGGATACCTACCATCACCACATTGGTGGAAAGTATAAGTTCGGCCGGAGCATCCGACCTGGCCTGCATGGAGGGGTCTCCGAAGAGGTTCCATGTTTTAGCAGTTTCCCAATCACTGGATCCTCCAGATTCGGTGGTCATAAGTACCAGTCCGTTGAAAATAATTGCCCCCAGGGTAGTTCTGCCTTCAGTTGTATTGATCCCATTTTGTCCGGGATGTGCTGAATAATCATAACCTCCG
>JAGLYE010000244.1 GCA_023132505.1 Bacteroidales bacterium
AGTATCTAGTATCCAGCATCCAGAATCCTTTTTAAAAACTCAAGTTCAATTGTGAATGAAGTGAAATTAAATATTGATTGATGAAATTTGTATTCTTAAAACTTCCGAAGTATAAGCAATTTACTTACAAACCGCGGTATTGGGACCCTGAGCAAGAGGAATTTGAAAGAAGAAAGCGGGAACTTGACGGGGATGGAAACAAACCAAGAACGGATGAAGAAGTTAAAGAAGACCTGAAACATAAGATGGATACAAAATGGAGGCGCAGGCACGACCCTGATACCGCCGGGCGCTCAAACCCCTGGATCAAGCTGGTTATTTATGCACTGATCATATTTTTCGGGATTTACTTTATCTTTTTTTCGGGCTTAATCAACAATCTTGTCAGATTTTTTACAGAATAATGCCTGATATCATTAAATTACTTCCTGATTCCGTAGCGAACCAAATTGCTGCGGGTGAAGTTATTCAACGTCCTGCATCAGCAGTGAAAGAATTGCTTGAGAATGCAATTGATGCCGGCGCGGATAACATCCAGATGATCGTGAAAGATGCAGGCCGTACATTGATACAGATCATCGACAATGGTTGCGGCATGTCGGTGACAGATGCCCGTATGTGCTTTGAACGTCATGCCACTTCCAAGATCTCCGAGGCCCGTGACCTGTTTGCCATCAGAACACTGGGTTTCCGTGGTGAAGCCCTTGCCTCCATCGCAGCCATTGCACAGCTTGAAATGAAAACGAAAAGGGTGGAAGATGAATTGGGTACAAATATCCGCGTGGAAGGCTCCAAAGTAATTGAGCAAGCACCTTGCACCACCTCCAATGGCAGCAACATTTCCGTAAAGAACCTCTTCTTTAACGTGCCGGCAAGAAGGAATTTCCTCAAGTCGAATACGGCTGAATTAAGACATATCAACGAAGAATTCCTAAGGATTGCTCTCGTATATACAAGGGTAAATATGAGTCTGCAGGCAAATAATAAACTTATCTACCAGTTAAAGGAATCGGGATTGAAAGAACGCCTGGTGGCGATATATGGAAAGCATTACAAGGAGCGCCTTATCCCCCTCGACCAGCAATCAAGCATTGCCAATATAAAAGGATTTATCAGTAAGCCCGAATTCGCCAGGAAAACCAGGGGGGAACAATATTTCTTTGTTAACGGACGCTTTATCAGGCACGCCTATCTGAATCACTCGGTTGAGCAAGCATTTCATGAATTGCTGCCCGCCGATTCACACCCATCTTATTTTATTTATATAGAAACTGATTCTGACAAAATCGACATCAACATCCACCCGACAAAAACCGAGGTTAATTTCCAGGACCAGCAACATATTTATGCTATACTGAAATCGGCTGTAAGGCAAACCCTGGGGAGATTCAACATTACCCCTGCCATCGACTTTGATGTTGAGCAAAGTATTTCATTCAGGCCTCCTCAAAAAGATGCTCCCGTAAGGAATCCTTTCGACACTACAACTTCAGAATATAATCCTTTTGCGCCTGTATCCCCGCCTTCAATAAAGAAAACAGAAAGCGGGCGGGAGAAAAGCAATCGTGCGCATTGGGAAAAACTATTCGATGAAAGCAATTCACACAGGGAAGGCGATGCAATTCAATCCGGCATGTTTTCTCCGCAAGACGGAGATTCGACAGGAAGCGGTTTATTCCAATTCCAGGGAAAATACATTGTAACATCCACCAGTTCAGGGATCATGCTCATTCATCAGAAGAGGGCCCATGAACGGATACTTTACGACCGCTTTATGCAGCAAATGGAATCCGGTCCGGCAGCCAGCCAACAGGAGCTTTTCCCTCAGCAGATAAGCTTTCCCCTGAGCGATGCTGAAATCATACGTGAGCTCAAGCCCAACCTGGAAATGCTGGGATTCAGCATCAACGACCTTGGCAAAAATACTTTTGTGATAACAGGTGTGCCCACCGACACTTTGAACAAAAGCATTAAGGAATTGTTGGAGAAAATACTTGATAATTATAAGAAAAACCTTCTTGACCTGAACCAGGACCTTCGCGCAAACCTCGCAAGGGCCATGGCTGTCAACCTCGCTATGAAGCCAGAAAAAGTCCTCGGGACTGAAGAAATGGAATCACTTATCAGCCGGTTGTTCAGCAGCAGCATGCCTGAAACATCCCCTGCGGGGAAAAAGATCATTAGCATGCTCAGGACTGAAGATATTGAAAAGCTGTTTTAATAAAGGAATATCTATGAATGGAAATCAATCATACGGAAGACGGGGCTTAATGGGCATGCCACCCGTAGTGCTGAACCTGATCATTATTAATGCACTATTTTTACTGGTCACGACAATATTTAGTGATAAGATCAACCTCTTTAACCTGCTTGGCCTGCATTATTTCTCATCCCACTATTTCGAAAGTTGGCAGCTTGCTTCTTATATGTTCATGCATGGCGGCTTCTACCACCTCCTGTTCAATATGTTTGCCTTGTGGATGTTTGGCAGCATTCTGGAGCAGGTATGGGGCCCTAAGCGCTTTCTGACCTTCTATATGGTCACCGGTATCGGAGCCGGGCTGGTGCAGTTGTTAGTGGCATACTTCAGAATCCAATCTATAGGATCATCATTGACAATGGATCAGATACAAAGTGTTCATAATATTGCTCCGGAACTCTGGCCTCAAATTGAAGGGCTGACACAGCATGCATATGATACTATGGTTTCCCTGTATAGAACAATAAATACACCTACCGTTGGTGCTTCAGGGGCTGTTTTCGGCATCCTGCTTGCATTTGGTATGATGTTCCCGAATACCATGTTATATGTATTCTTCGCCATCCCCATCAGGGCCAAGTACTTTGTTATTATCTATGGGGTAGCCGAACTTTACTTCGGGGTAACAGGCACTCAGGACGGAATCGCCCACTTTGCACACCTTGGAGGAATGTTCTTCGGGTTCTTCCTCATAAAATACTGGAAAAAGAAAGGGGTTTATTGATAATAAGGTACAGGGTGCAGGGTACAGGGT
>JAGLYE010000245.1 GCA_023132505.1 Bacteroidales bacterium
CCAACCATCGATGGCAGAGAAGGCGGCGTTAGAGAGTCGCTCGAAGAGCAAGTGATGAATATGGCTGAAGCAGCAGCGGCATTTTTGTCGGAGAACCTAAAATATCCAAATGGTGAAGCTGTGGATTGCATTATTGCTGATTCGTGTATTGGTGGCGTTGCCGAAGCAGCAGCCACAGCATCTAAATTTGAAAAAGAAGGAGTTGGGGTATCTCTTACAGTAAGCCCGGCATGGTGTTATGGCAGTGAAACTATAGATATGAACCCGTCCATCCCTAAAGCCATTTGGGGGTTTAACGGAACAGAACGCCCGGGGGCTGTATATCTGGCAGCTGCTCTCGCAGGGCACAATCAAAAAGGATTGCCTGCCTTTGGCATTTATGGAAAAGATGTGCAGGATGCAGGGGATACCAGTATCCCCGAAGATTTACAGGAAAAGCTATTGCGATTTGTTAAAGCAGGGTTGGCTGTTGCCATGATGAAGGGTAAATCATACCTTTCTATGGGAGCAGTTTCGATGGGAATTGCAGGATCTATTGTTGATGCTGACTTCTTCCAGGAATACCTGGGCATGCGCAATGAGTATATTGATATGACCGAATTCCTCCGTAGGATCGATGAAGATATCTATGATAAAGATGAGTTTAAAAAAGCTTTTGCCTGGACAAAAGAAAATTGCAAAGAGGGGAAAGATTTTAATAAGACCCCTAAAACCCAAGCTCAAAAAGATGCCGAATGGGAAAAGGTAGTCAAAATGGCCATGATTGCCCGTGATTTGATGGCCGGCAACCCAAAGCTCATCGAAAAAGGCTTTCGGGAAGAAGGCCTGGGACATAATGCCATTTTAGCAGGATTCCAGGGACAACGCCAATGGACCGATTACCAGCCCAACGGCGATTTCCTTGAAGCTATACTTTGTTCATCATTCGACTGGAATGGAAAACGTGCTCCATATCTCGTTGCTACGGAAAATGATTCTCTGAATGGAGTGGTAATGTTGTTTGGATATCTGCTAACCAATACAGCGCAAATGTTTTCCGATATACGCACTTTCTGGAGCCCCGAAGCAATAGAAAGGGTTTCAGGAATTAAGCCGGAAGGAATGGCAGCAAATGGATTGATCCATTTAATTAATTCCGGTGCGTCTGCGCTTGATTTTTCAGGACAACAGGAAATCGACGGAAAGCCGGCAGTAAAACCCTTTTGGGATATCATCGATGAAGAGGTGGACAAATGTTTGAAAGCCACCTCATGGTGCCCCGCTATTACTGAATATTTCCGTGGTGGTGGATTCTCATCCGAATTTCTTAGCAGGGGCGGAATGCCGGTTACTATTTCCAGGATCAACCTTGTTAAAGGGATTGGGCCAGTCTTGCAAATTGCCGAAGGCTATACGGTTGAGTTACCCGAAGAAATGAATAAAATTCTAACTGAGCGAACCAATCCAACATGGCCAACAAGCTGGTTCGCTCCCCGCTTAACCGGAAATGCCGCTTTCAAAGATGTGTATTCAGTAATGGCCAATTGGGGAGCCAACCACTGTGCTTCCAGCTATGGGCATATCGGTGCTGATCTGATCACATTGGCATCTATGCTTAGGATCCCGGTGAATATGCATAATGTTGATGATGATAAGATCTATCGCCCCGGAGCATGGGGAATGCACGGCATGGATAAAGAAGGTGCCGATTACAGGGCTTGTAATAATTATGGGCCATTGTATACATAGAGACGCAAAATTTTGCGTCTCCACAATGCCACAATATTTTGTGTCTCAAAAACAAAAAAGATGAAAACCAACAGTAAAGTCATCCTCCTGATTGCCGCATTTTCTTTTCTGGCAATTGCTGCCTGCCGGCAAAAACAAAAAGAAGAATCAAAGCTGCCCAATATCATCTACATCCTCGCCGACGACCTCGGTTATGGTGAACTGGGCTGTTACGGTCAGGAAAAAATTGAAACGCCTAATATTGACAAACTTGCTGAAACAGGTTTGCGGTTTACGCAGCATTATTCCGGTTCCCCGGTGTGTGCACCTGCCAGGTGCAATTTACTGACAGGTTTACATCCCGGCCATGCTTTTATCAGGGGTAACCACGAATGGGGAAGCCGGGGGGATGTCTGGAGTTATGAAGCAATGATCAATGATTCCACCCTTGAAGGGCAGTATCCCCTGCCCGATAGTACTATCACAATAGCCAACCTACTGCAAAATGCTGGTTATGATACAGGAATGGCAGGCAAATGGGGTCTTGGTGCACCACACACCAATAGTATCCCAACCAAAATGGGGTTTGATTTCTTTATCGGATACAACTGCCAGCGAATTGCCCACACCTACTACCCTGTTCATCTCTACAAGAATGAGAATCGGCTGTATCTGAATAATGATACGGTAAAACCTCATCTGGGCCTGGACGAAGGTGCCAATCCCTATGATATGGCAAGCTACAGTAAATTCAATCTGAATGATTATGCTCCGGATGTGATGCAAAAGGAAGTACTCTCTTTCATTGACGAGAATAAGGACAAGCCGTTCTTTTTGTACTATGCCACGCCAATACCACACCTTCCGCTACAGGCTCCTCAAAGATGGGTGGATCATTATGTAGAGAAATTCGGTGATGAGGAACCCCTTGCAAAAGCCGGATATTATCCGCATCGATACCCAAGGGCAGCGTATGCAGCTATGATATCTTATCTCGATGAGCAGATTGGCGAACTGGTTGCCAAATTGCAAGAACTCGGTATTTATGAAAATACCATGATCATTTTTACCAGCGATAATGGGCCCACTTACCTTGATGCTGACACTAAATGGTTTGAAAGTGCCAGACCTTTTCAAACCGAAACCGGTCGTACCAAAGGCCATTTATATGAAGGGGGAATCCGTGTGCCAATGATTGTCTCCTGGCCGGATAAAATTAAAGCAGGAACAGAAACCAAGCACATCTCGGCTTTCTGGGATGTGATGCCAACATTTTGTGATATCGCCGGTACTGCGGCACCGGTAT
>JAGLYE010000246.1 GCA_023132505.1 Bacteroidales bacterium
ACTCAACACCTTTTTCATATCTTTACCCGAAATTCACATAAGGTGCCGGGAAAAACCTTAACTTTTATTCTGTCATTCGTAATAATCTGGGGGATATTTTCTCCGCTTAAAGGGGAAGAAACACCTTTTATCCAGCAAGATGATATTGCAGTAGAACTCCCCTTTATTATCATCCAGCATATCCCTTTCAGCATCGAAATTGAGATCAAAGATACTGCAGCAGCTGCAGGTCTGGAAGGCAAAGACCTGCAGTTGAAGGTCGGCAATGAATATAAGGATGTCAGAATATTGAATGGTAAAGGGACTATTAAGTACACTGTACATAAAAAAACAGAGATTTCCTTTTCACATAATGCTTTTCACCTTGCCAAAAAAGTCACCCCTGTCCCTTTATGGATGTCGATCTTACCTCCTTTGATCGCAATCCTTTTCGCCTTGATCTTCAGGGAAGTGTTCTCGGCGCTCTTTGCAGGGCTGCTGGTGGGCACAACCATTCTGCATTTCTATGCCGGCAGCAATATATTTATTGCCATCTTCCAGGGTATTTTTTCCATAGCCGACACATACCTGCTGGAAGCGATGTTTGACCGTGGGCATTTATCCATCATCATTTTCTCCATGCTGATCGGGGCCATGGTGAACCTGATCACCCGCAATGGTGGCATGCAAGGTGTGGTAAACATATTATCAAAATATGCCACTAGTGCACGTTCCGGACAATTCATCACCTGGCTAATGGGGATCATTATCTTTTTCGACGATTATGCCAATACCCTTGTTGTGGGGAATACCATGCGGCCTGTTACCGACCGTTTAAAGGTCTCACGTGAAAAGCTGGCCTTTCTGGTTGATTCAACAGCTGCGCCCATTGCTTCCATTGCTTTTGTTACTACATGGATCGGTGCTGAACTGAGCTACATACAGGATGGCATTAATGTGATCGGCCTGAATGAAAATGCTTACCTGGTATTTTTCAATTCACTGGCTTATTCTTTTTACCCGGTATTCACCCTTATTTTTATCCTGTTCCTGATTTACAGGGGTGTGGACTTCGGACCTATGCTCAAGGCTGAGCGAAAGGCAAGGCAAACTGAAATCCTTTCCGGTGACGAACAGTTTTCATTCTCCAACGAATTAAATAAGCTCGAAGTAAACGAGAAGGTAAAGGCAAGGTGGTTCAATGCCGTGATTCCCGTGCTGGTGATCATTTTCGGCACTTTGGCCGGTCTGATCAGCACAGGCTGGGATCCGGAGATATGGAATAATGATACCATCACCTTTGGCAGGAAGATCTCTGCAACCATTGGGAATGCAGATTCTTACACAGCCCTGTTATGGTCCTCACTTTCAGGTGTACTGGCAGCACTGCTGCTAACCCTCAGCCAACGTATACTGAATCTGAAGGAAAGTATCGACAGTCTCATTAACGGTTTCCGGACGATGCTCACAGCTGTTCTGATCCTGATCCTGGCCTGGTCGTTGGCATTGATCACTCAGCATATGCATACAGCAACATTTATTTCAAACAGCATGCTTGAAATGTCGCTGTCGCCTTATTTTGTGCCCGCCATTACTTTTATACTTGCAGCCCTGGTATCTTTCTCAACCGGATCATCATGGGGAACCATGGCCATATTGTATCCCCTGATGCTGCCAGCAACATGGCTGATCACACAGGATTACGGATTGGAATACGATCACTCCATGCTTATCTTTTATAATGTAGTAGCCTGTGTGCTAACCGGATCCGTGCTGGGCGATCATTGCTCACCAATATCCGATACCACTATCCTCAGTTCCCTGGCCAGTTCCTGTAACCACATCGAGCATGTTCGAACCCAGCTACCCTATGCCATCACCGTTGGCACGGTTGCAATCATTGCGGGAACCATCCCCGCTGCCTTTGGAGTATCACCATATATCCTTTTCCCGGCAGGTTTGGCAATACTCTTTATCGTACTCCTTTTTCTTGGCAAAAAAGTTCCCGACATTCAAACATAACTAAATCAAAAGTCACGACTGGCCTGTCTATCCGGCTCAATTTGTATTTAATCATAAAAAAATGTATATTTGTATATAAGCTCATTTCTGATAATTACAAGTCAGACAGCTGATTGCAAGTCGCTTTTCATATTAACTCTTAACTGCTAAGGTTATGAAAACGAAATCTTTTACAATAAGTAAAATTGAAGAGATCCATAAAAAAATGGAATCTCACACAGACAAAGATTTTACACCGGGACTTGCCTTTGTTTTTGCAACCCCCAGGCAGAGCATGCATGAAATTTCCAGGGCATTTTCCGAATATGATTTGCATATTATTGGTTGCAGTACGGGGGGGAATATTCTGGTCAGCGATACTGAAAATGCTATTTATGAAAATTCAACTGTGGTAACACTTGTTGAACTAAATAAAAAGCACTTCGCTTATTTGTGCAGGAGACGGGAAGGCAAATCTTCTTTTGACTTAGGGAAGGAGATCGGAAAATGGGGATTGGAAAAATTCAAAAAGCCTTCCTTCATCGTTGTTGCCTCCGGGCTAAGTCTCAACGGGCAGGAGTATGTAGAAGGGATCATGGATTCAGCCGGACAAGATATAATCATGTTTGGCGGATTAGCCGGAGATGAATCTAATTTCAAACAAAATTATGTTTTTTCGGGCCAGGAAGTATTGGAAAATGGATCTATTGCCATTGCCTTTGATTCAGATCAAATCGATATTAAAGGTATTGCCACAAGCGGATGGGTAGGACTTGGCAAAGACCTGACCATAACATCTTCTGAAAGTAATATTGTGTATAGCATCGATAATGAGCCTGCCCTCAAAGTATATAAGGAATATCTTAACGTAGAGGATAGCGACCTCCCGGCTATCGGAGTTGAATATCCATTATTGATTAAGCGCAGTGATAACAGTTATGCCCTGCGGGCCGTAATGGGTGTTGACAGGGAAAAAGAGGCCCTCATCTTTGCTGGTTCAGTACCCCAGGATGCTACTGTGTCCT
>JAGLYE010000247.1 GCA_023132505.1 Bacteroidales bacterium
AACGGATGTATAAGAATAAAAAAAACCTCCATCCCGGAATAGAATGGAGGCATGATTATAGTTGATGTATGATTAATTACAGTGCAATACCTGGCCACGTTGATATAGTGCACCCTCTTTGTTAGGTCCTCCTGTAACATTTGAGTAAGCTTCACATGCTTTTTCGGTATCGCCAAGGCCTTCATAGGCACGGCCAAGTTCGAAATACAGGTTTGATTTATCTTCCTGATCGAAAGTAATCCCTTTTAAAGCTGATTTTTTGGCCATTTCCCAGTTCTCCTGGCTGTTCCTTGCTAATGCAAGGTAATAAAAGGCAGTTGTTTCTGTATCATTGTATTGAATGCTCTTGGTTGCCATCATAGAAGCTACATTGTAGTTTTCTGTCCGGATGGCATTACCGCTCATCTTTAAATAATATTTGGCGGCAATAGTTTTTGTCTTGGTAAGGAGTTGCTCATCATTACTCAGTTCAAAAATCTTCTTTACTGATTCTTCTAACATTCCTGAATCATCGGTTTTGCTGTAACTCAGTACCAGCCCATAATAAGCTTTCGTGTATTCAGGATTATATTCAACTGCCTGCTTGTAATTTTCAATAGCATCTTTATATTTTTTTGTTTTAAAAAACGTATTACCCTTTCCGGTATATGCTACAGCAAAATAATTATTTATCTTGGCAGTAGTCGAAGCGTCATTTATGAGTTCGGCATATTTAGCTGATTGGGTAAAACATCCTATGGCTGAATCATAATCTTTTGCTTTGAAAATATCAGTACCCATATTCATATACAACTTGCAAATCTGGGTTTCTGCGTTTATTTTCAGGCCTTCGCCAATTTCACCAAGCTTTGCACAAATATCTGCACATTTCTGATATGAACCAATTGCTTCAAGGGTATTCCCTTCCTTATTGAGTTCAATACCTTTATTATATGCTTTCCCGGCTGAATTCAGGTTCTGGGCAGTGAGCCCCATGCTGATCGTAACAAATAATACGGTCAAAATAATCGTTAACTTTTTCATAATACTTATAAGATTTATTTTTGATTTATACTAAACGAACTTATGTGTAATACATTGCATATTAAGGGGTGCAAAATTAAAAATCTTGTTTTAATTTACAAACTCCACATCATTAATAATAAAGGAAATAATAAGTAGCGGCCTAATCCAAAGGATTTAACTTCTTAAGCAGAAAGCCATTCCTTCACTTCTGCCGGGTTTAGTGCCGGTATATCGAGTTTCTTCTTTTTCCTTAATCCGTTCAGGTCGTTGGCCAGTTTATTCGGATTGGCCTGTTTGAGCTCCTCAACAGTGTTGAAGCCTTTTTCACGGAGGATGGGTACCCATTCAGCCGGGAATCCCAGGGCAATGAATTCCTCATCATCTGAAACTTCCTGTTTCTTTTCGGGCCGCATCTGGGGGAAGAAAAGTACATCCTGGATTGAATTTGAGTCAGTCATGATCATGCTTAAGCGGTCAATACCAATCCCCAGGCCTGCCGTTGGAGGCATACCATATTCCAGTGCACGAAGAAAATCTTCATCAAGCACCATTGATTCGGTATCACCTCTCTTTCCAAGCTCAAGCTGTTCTTCAAAACGCCTGCGCTGGTCGAGCGGATCGTTAAGCTCACTGAAAGCATTGCATAGCTCTTTGCCATTACAGATGGCTTCAAAACGCTCTACCAGACCTTTGGCACTACGATGTTTCTTGGCAAGGGGCGACATCTCCACCGGGTAATCGGTGATAAAAGTAGGCTGGATGAGTTTTGACTCACAGGTTTCTCCGAAGATCTCATCAATAAGTTTTCCTTTACCCATGCTGGGGTCTGTTTCAACCTCAAGCTTGTTTGCCGTTGCCCTGAGTTCAGCTTCATCCATCTCTGAGATATCGATCCCTGTGTATTCCCTGATCACGCCTAACATGGTATAGCGTTTCCATGGCCGCTTAAAGTCAATGGTGTTTTCGCCAACTATAACTTTTGTGGTACCATGCAGGTCGATGGCGATTTTTTCAATCATTTTTTCCACAAGGTCCATCATCCATTCATAGTCTTTGTAAGCAACATAGAGTTCCATCTGGGTAAATTCCGGGTTGTGAAACCTGCTCATCCCTTCATTCCTGAAATCCTTGCCGAATTCATATACGCCATCATAACCCCCAACGATCAGTCTTTTTAAATACAGCTCATTGGCAATGCGCAAATACAGGGTCATGTCCAGGCTGTTATGATGAGTTTTGAATGGGCGGGCAGCAGCACCACCGTACAATGGCTGCAAGATAGGAGTCTCAACTTCCAGATATCCTTTTCCATTCAGGAAATTACGCATGGAGTTAACCAGTTCAGCCCTCTTGATAAAAGTCTGGCGCACCTCATGATTTACAATTAGGTCGAGATAACGCTGC
The DNA here is from genome assembly GCA_023132505.1 of Bacteroidales bacterium. GTDB lineage: Bacteria > Bacteroidota > Bacteroidia > Bacteroidales > B18-G4 > B18-G4. The sequence goes on from JAGLYE010000247.1 coordinate 2,410, forward strand.
CGGTACCTTTGTTCGGGATCTGTAAAGGCATCCCAAACCTTATCATCTTTTTCTTTCACTACCGGCAGGGGCTTCAGCGATTTGCTCAATAGTTTATATTCCTTCACATGGATGGTGATCTCCCCCATCTTAGTGGTGAATACATATCCTTTAACGCCAATGATATCACCAATGTCGAGCAAGCGTTTAAATACGATATTGTATAATGATTTATCCTCTCCGGGGCAGATATCGTCCCTCTTAAAATACAACTGGATTTTTCCGCTATGGTCCTGCAATTCCACGAAAGCAGCAGCACCCATGATGCGACGTCCCATGATGCGGCCGGCAATGCTGATATCCTGAAAAAGTTTTTCATTATTTGGATAATCTTCCATGATCTCTGAAGCTGTAACATTAGTCTCATATGTTTCGGCAGGGTATGGATCGATCCCCAGGGATGTGAGCTCCTGCAGTGAATTCCGTCGTATCTGTTCCTGTTCGCTTAGTTCCTGACTCATCGTGTGAATTTTTTGCAAATTTAGACTTTTTTTGCCACTGAGAGAACACAAAGTACCACAGCCGGCTCATTATAATAGCTGTGTAAGCCCGTGC
>JAGLYE010000248.1 GCA_023132505.1 Bacteroidales bacterium
CTTGTTCAAAACCGGGTCGTTATTGATCGTTGCTCCAGGGGACATGGCCTTTGGTTTGACGAAGGGGAACTGTTACAGGTACTGGAGATGGAGTCCGGTGAAGGAGAAGGAAAAGTAACCGCTTTGCTGAAAGAAATGTTCAATCATCAATTAAAAAAATAAATTCAAATATTTAACCCAATAAACACTTAAAATCATGGTCCCATTAATTGTTATCCTTGCTATTGTTGTCGTTCTGATAATCTGGTTCGTCGTTATATACAACTCCCTTATTAAGTTGCGTAACCAGGTAAAAAATGGGTGGTCGCAGATCGACGTACAACTCAAACGTCGTCACGACCTGATCCCAAACCTCATAGAAACCGTAAAAGGCTATATGAAACACGAGCGTGAAACGCTTGAAAACATCACTACATACCGCAGCCAGGCTATGAATGCCTCCGGTGTTGGAGAGAAAGCCCAGGCAGAAGGACTGCTGGGTGGGGCACTTGGAGCGCTGAAGATAGCTGTTGAGGCCTATCCCGACCTGAAAGCAAACCAGAATTTCCTCAGCCTGCAGGAAGAGCTTACCTCCACAGAAAATAAGATCTCATTTGCCAGGCAGAGTTACAACGACCAGGTACTTTTTTATAACAACAAGATACAAATGTTCCCTTCCAATATCGTTGCCGGAATGTTCACCTTTAAGGAAGAAGAATTCTTCGAACTGGAAGATCCTGCCGAGAAAGCTGTCCCAAAAGTAGAATTCTAAGCGATCATGTGGGAACTTATACAGGCTAACCGCAGGAAATCATTTTTGCTTTTCATCCTGATGGGGATAGGGCTGATCATGCTTGGTGCAGCCGTCAGCTATTATCTTAATCCTGCAGGAATGGGCATCGATGGCGCCTTCATTGCCGTACTGATCTGGATCATCATGTCTTTGATCAGTTATTATAAGGGCGCCAGCATTCTGCTTTCGGCCAGTAAGGCAAAGAAAGTTACCTCCGAAGTACACCCACAGCTTTTTAATATAGTGGAAGAAATGAAAATTGCTTCCGGACTTCCCGTGATGCCGGAGATCTATATCATCAATGAAGAAGCCCCCAATGCCTTTGCGGCAGGCAGAAGTCCCAAACATGCTGTGGTAGCTGTCACTGCCGGATTATTGGCCAGGCTCAACAGGGATGAACTGCAAGGAGTCATTGCCCATGAAATGGCACATATCTATAACCGTGATATCCGATTTATGACACTGGCCGGCGTAATGCTTGGCAGCATAGTACTGATCTCTGAAATATTCCTGCGGGGGATGCTTATAAGCGGGGGCGGGGCAAGGTACCGTTCTTCAAACTCAAACAGTGGTCAGGGACAGGCCATTATCATGATCATCGCACTGGTGCTGTCTATTCTTGTTCCAATCTTTGCCGGATTATTATATTATTCAATTTCACGCAAGCGGGAATACCTTGCTGATGCCACAGGAGTACGCTTCAGCCGCTATCCGGAAGGGCTGGCATCAGCACTGGAAAAGATCTCCGGGACTAAAATTGAGATGAAAACTGCCAACAAGGTTACTTCACCCATGTATATCGCACTGCCATTTTCGAAAGGCAAAAAAGCTGCTGCCGGACTGCGAAGCACCCACCCGCCTATCGAAGAACGCATCAGGATACTGAGAAGTATGGATGGAACAGGGTTCCTCAGTTACCAGGCAGCATATTCAGATTTGAAAGGAGATAAGTCCAATATCATTCCAGGCTCTGGTTTGCAGGAGTCAGAGAATCCCGGTATCAGAAAGGCATTTGATGATGTCTCTGATAAAAGATCGGTTAAGAGAAATGCCGGCGACATTATGATGGCGGCAAACAACTACCACTTCATCGAATGTAGTTGCGGACTACGCATCAAGGTGCCACCTGAGTACAAAAAGAAAAGCATCAACTGTACCAAATGCGGTACAGTGCATACTTTATGATTTCATGGTGCCTATCATGGTAGCACTCTCCATCGCCATCTTACGGTTATATTCAAACGCAAGGTCCTGATAGTTGATCAGGTCAATGATGGTGCCAATGAAGCAAAGGCCCGCGGTAAAGAGGTACAATAAGCCCATACCTATCTGTCCGACTAAAAACCTCTGGATCCCTGCCACCACAACAAATCCAATCACAGTTGTCAACAATATCATTTGCGGATCCCTGCGACGGGCTCTGTAAAGCCCGATAAAGGTTGTCAGTTGATTGTCAGAATACTCTTTAGAAATTTCCTGCAGGAGAATCATTTCCTGTCCCTGGGCTTCAGGGAATAATGTTAAAATGTCAGCCATGTTGCATTGATTTATTATATGAATAATGTTTGTACATATGGTTCTTTCTGAATATATTTATAACCCTGTAAACGATGATTAGCATGGCAGGAATCCCCAAGGGATGAGCATGAAACGATTCAAGCAATTCCCCCCTGAAGAGCCAGGAAATTGAATGCCCCAGGCCACATCCCGGACACCAGCTGATCCCCAGGTTATGCAAAGGACAAAGGCTATAGCATGTATCCACCGGACTGGTAAAAGCCAGGGCAGCAATGGCAGCGATCCAGATAAACGCTTCCAGGTGCCTTCTGATAAATATCAATGTTGGATGAATTCTTGTCATTTTATATTGCTAAGGCCATCATATCAAAGGTAATAAAATTGTCAATATCCGGTACCCAGCACCCGACACCCGATTACACAATATTCACTTCCATATCCAAAGAGATGCCAAATCTCTCCTTTACCGAATTTTTTATTTGTTCCGCAAGTTCCAGCACTTCCCTGCCGGATACACCACCCTTATTGATAAGTACCAGCGCCTGCCTGTCGTGTACCCCTGCCCTGCCAAGCATTTTCCCTTTCCAACCACATCGTTCGATCATCCAGCCGGCAGGGATCTTCACCTGCCCGTGACCGGCATCATATGATGGGACTTCCGGATATTCTTTTCTAATCTTCTCAAATGCCTTCTGTTCAAGCACGGGG
>JAGLYE010000249.1 GCA_023132505.1 Bacteroidales bacterium
TTCGCATTACGCGGAGCCTCTTTTTCTTTTAAACACCAGCCACCAGTTCAATCGAAGCGAAGCGAAGATCTGCCGTGGCGGACCAGCAACCAGAAGGAGGATTATTTATTTATTTATTTTATTTTTTGACATTTTGTTTTATCTTTGTATGTTAAAGCTAAAATTTAAAACTAATCTAATCATTTTCAGTTTATTAACTTAAAATTCCAAAGTTTATGAAAAATGCTACAAAATTAATTTTGATGTTGATGTTATTTACATTTTCAGCATCAATCATGTTTGGCCAGGTGGATACCAAGCCTGTCAAGGAAAGAGATGGTACAGAGTATCTCTTGAAGGGCAAGGCTCCTGCGTATGTGCCTAGCGACAATAAAGCCATCATCTTCAGTGAGGGCTTTGAGGGAACCTGGCCCCCTTCAGGATGGACTCTTAACCCGGCTACCGGTGGATTTGTACGGTCCAATGCTGGCTGGGGTCATACAGGAACCTATGCTGCCTGGCATGGCTGGCTGGGTACTTTTAATAGTTGGATGATTTCTCCTGTAATGAACTTCACAGCTGCACCTGCCTATGAGTTAAGGTTTTGGCAGATGGATAACGATGCACCCTGGTATTGTTTCCATGAAGTAGCTGTAACCACAAATGGTGGTGGCTCATGGACTCAGGTTTATACCGGCCCGGCCACGGAAGATTATTATTCAGAGATTGTACTCGATCTGTCTGCATTTGCCGGCAATTCATCAGTTCAAATCGGTTTCCATTATTCAGGCAGCTGGTGTGATGATTGGTGGATTGATGATATCACTGTTGAATCACTTTTCCCGGGTGATCTTTATGGTTATGTTTTCAACGGCGCTGGCATTACCATTGCCGGAGCCACTGTTGGCGTTGAAGCACTTGGGCTCTCTACTACATCATGGCCTGATGGTCACTATAGACTTCATGGCGTATATTCAGGCCCTCAGGTAGCTTATGGCACAAAAGCCGGTTACAACACCATTTATCATAATGTAAATGTTCCTATCGGTGGTGAATATGAACAGGATTTCATCCTTACAGCTCCCACTATGATCATTTCACCTACCTTCCATACATATACACTCAACCCGGAAGAATACTTTATTACACAAACAGGTATATTAAATACCGGCGATGGTCCTCTGACCTGGTCAGCTACTGTTGTATATCCTGTAACTGACGACGGTCAGAGCCTTTCTTCAATTGTTAGTGTAAATGAACCTGGTGAACAACAGGCTGGTTCAATCATCGACCAGAAATTTCCAAGCAATTCCTCTCTGGAAGGTGAAGGCGGTTCAGGTGGCAGCAATACGGATGCATTCAATCCCTGTCCTCCGGAATCAATATTTGCAAACGAGCCTTGTCCTACATCTGGTAGCTGGGCAGGCAGAACTTCCGCTGAAGATCCCGGATACAAAGTATTTCAGAGCTTTAGCGGTTTAACCGAAAATATTGGTTCTGCTATTTTCTGGGGCTTAAGTCTTCAATGTTGCTGGTCAGCTTGTAACGAAGATCCCAAAGAATTCCTGGTTGAATTCTGGGAAGCAGGGGGTACGCCAGGTGCCTCTGTTGCTACTTATACAATTGAAGCATATAGAGTTGCAACAGGTGAGGTTGCTTTAGGATTTCCTATTTTCGAATGGACTGTTGCTTTCCCGGGTGTTGACCTCAGCGATGGCTGGATCTCTATCCAGGAAACAAACACAGGTACCCCAAGTTGTTGGTTCTTATGGTGGAACTCTGCACCAGGAGGAACTGGTACAGCACTGCAGCATGACGGAGGTTCTTATACCACTATGTCTAATCCCCAATCACTGTGCCTTGGTGCCGGTGGCGGATCAGGGTCATGGCTGACACTTGATTATTATGACAATATAGTTCCTCCAATGGGCGGACTCGACAATGTTCCTACTAACTTTGATGCACAAGGTACTGTGGCAGGTGAAGTTTATACTGCTGACCTGGTGTTCACATCAAGTGATCCTTATGTTGGAACCATTACCATTCCTTGTACCATGATCATCGCAGGTGATCCGCTGGTGCCACCAACAGACCTTACTGTAGAACTCATCGACGATATCGTTGGTACTGTTGAGCTCAACTGGGTATGGGCAACAGATCTTACTTTCCAGTTCTTTATTGTAAGGAGGGATGGTGTTCCGGTTGGTACATCTCCTATTACAACTTATACTGAAGATCTGCCTGACTATGGCACGTATTGCTATACGGTTCAATCATTTTACGATGAAGGAACTTCTGTGCCTTCAGATGAAGTATGTATAGATTGGGATTGGCCGGAGATTTTTGTCGATCCTGATTTCCATGAAGCATGGGTTTGGGTAGATGGAACGCATCAATGGGTTACTACAATCAGTAATGTAGGAATTGGTACATTGCAATATGTATTCCCCGATTACGTCACTGATGCATTCAATTGTGATCACTCAATTGTGATGTATGATGATTATGGTGATGGCTGGAATGGCGGAACCGTTACGGTCTATGTAAATGGATCCATCGTTCTTAATTCTATCACAATGTCCGGTGCAGGTCCTGTAACGCAAATTTTTGATGCTACACACGGCGATGAAATCTACACTACTTTCTCTTGTGGACTTTGGTGCTATGAGTGTTCATACGAGATCCTCGACGGCCTTGGCAACATCATTGCAACAGACGGTATGGGCGGTGTAAACCCGACAGGTATTCCTCCGGGAACCACTTATGCAGCATGTCCTGTTCCAAGTTATATTGTTGATGTTATCCCTGCAACAGGTATCATTCCCCAGGGTGGATCACAAGACGTTACTATCTATTGGGATGCTGCCGGATTTGGTCCGGGAGATTATTATGAAGACCTGAAATGTACTTCAAACGACCCGGTAGACTCTGTAGTATATATTGGTAACCTGATGCATGTTTATACACCTGCACAATTTGCCGGTAGTGTTACTGACTGCGAA
>JAGLYE010000025.1 GCA_023132505.1 Bacteroidales bacterium
CAAGGCCAGGGGATTTCAAACGATCATAGCTAAAATCCCGCAAGCCTGATCTTAGAAAATTTCTATTAATTCTTTCAGGCAACTGATCTCAAAAGTTACATTTTCCTTATGCCTTATGCCCTCTGGATTAAAATATACCTGATCCATGCCTATGTTGCGTGCACCGGCAATATCAATTACAAGGTCATCCCCAATAATGATGCTTTCGTCAGCTGAACAGTTTGCTTTCTCCATGGCAAAATGAAAGATGCCCGGCTCCGGCTTTTTGATGCCGGCTTCTTCAGAGGTAGTAACTGATTTGAAGTAGCGGTATAATTGGGCGATATGGAATTTTTGCTCCTGGACTTCCTGGAAACCGTTCGTGATCAGGTGGAGGGGATATTTGGGTGTAAGGTATACGAGGGTTTCAATGGCACCGGGAAAAAGAAATACCTTTTCGGTGTTTACCTTCACATAATCTTCCGACATCCCTATCGCGATACCATTATCGCTAATGCCAAAATCAGCAAGGGTCATCTCAAAGCGTTTGATGTTCAGCACTTCTTTCAGTATCTCCCCCTTACGGTACCAGCTCCACAGCAGGTCATTGTGTTTCTCATAGTGCTCCCTGAAAACTTCAAGCGAGGGCACACCCCGCCCTCCCAGCCCATATTTGCTGAACATTCTGTTAAATGAATCATCAGCACTGGCATCAAAGTCCCAGATGGTACGGTCAAGGTCGAAAAATATGTGATTGTATTTTTTCACTGCTGCAAAACTAAATCAAAGTTTTGAATTTTTAGTTTTAAGTTTTAAATTGTTCTTGCCACAAAGGCACAGTCTTTCCGCTAAGGCGGAAAGCACAGAGTTTCACAGCAATTCTGTTTGTCAACTGTGGTACTCTGTGTATTCTGTGTCTCTGTGGCAAGTATTTTTAATAAAAACTTGACAAACGCGTTTTAATGCGTTACATTTGTGATATCAAAATGATATCAAATAAATATTAATTTAAATTGTTAGGAAATGAAAGAAAAAAATAATTTACCGCTGAACGGCTACTTTGCCTTCATCCTGATTATTGGTATGATCGGGTTTTCTGTATATATGATGGTGGCATTCGAGCAATTTTGGTGGGCCATTATGGGAGGTTTCGGCCTGTTCTTCCTTGGAGGATTAATGGTGGTTAACCCCAATGAGTCAATGGTCTTGGTTTTGTTTGGTGCTTACAAGGGCACGGTCAAGAAAAATGGCTTTTTCTGGGTGAACCCGTTCTTCACGAGAAAAAAGATCTCACTGCGAGCACGAAACCTCGACAGTGCTCCTATTAAGGTAAATGATAAGGTAGGAAACCCTATTATGATTGGCATCGTCCTGGTATGGCGTGTTGAGAATACCTACAATGCGGCTTTTGAAGTCGATGATTATGTTCACTTTGTAGACATCCAAACTGAAGCTGCCATCCGTAAACTGGCCGGGCATTATCCTTATGATAATTTCGATGATGAAATGGCCGAGGTCACACTTCGTTCGGGTGGGGAAGAAGTAAATCATGTTTTGGAAGATGAGATCCGTGAACGCTTGGATATTGCAGGTATTCATGTGATTGAAGCGCGTATCAGTTACCTGGCATATGCAGCGGAAATTGCCAGTGCTATGTTGCGCAGGCAGCAGGCAACAGCTATTGTTGCAGCCCGGATAAAGATTGTTGAAGGCGCAGTGAGTATGGTTGAAATGGCCCTGGAGCAGTTGAATAAGAAAAAAGTGATTGAAATGGATGAAGATAAAAAAGCCACTATGATCAGCAACCTCATGGTTGTTCTTTGTTCAGATAAAGATGCTACACCTGTTGTGAATACAGGGACACTCCATCAATAAATATGGCAAAAAAGAAACCATTCGTTTTAAGGCTGAATCCCGAAACCCTCGAGAGAGTGGAGAAGTGGGCTGTTGATGAGTTCCGCAGTACCAATGGGCAGTTGGAGTGGATTATTGATAATGCTCTGCGGCAGGCCAGGCGGAAGAAATAGATTGTCGATTATCGATTGTCGATTGGGGGATTTTCGATCGCATATAAGATATATGATTTGCAATTTGAGATGTATTTTCGATATCGAATATCTACAATTATTTCTACAATCACCAAATCTCAAATCCTATCGGCAATCGACAATCGACAATCGACAATCGCCCAATCAGAACCGCATTACCTGTTTGCAATAATATTTTCCAGTGAGTCAATTCTCTGAACAGCTTCTTGTAGTTCCTGATTAAGGTGAACAAGATATGAGGCTAAAAATTCGTTTTCTCCGATTTTACGAATCTTAATATCATTCACTGTCAAAATCCCCTCTTTACTCACAGTAAGATTTTTTGTATCGATAAGTACTTCATTGAAGTTATTGAATTCCATGAACACTTTGCTTTCATTTGCAAATATTATAGATCGAACATTTTCATCAGTGTACGATGGAATAGAAAAAATCAGATTACCCTCGCCTACCTTTCTGATTATTGCATCTCTGGGTTTGGCCAGGTCTGAAAAATGCTTTTTCCCTGAAGCTACTGCAAATTCCAATGCCCCATGATTCTTGCTAACCACTTTTAACAGGGGGTCTTTCGACTTGTATACTTCAAAAGCAGTTCCAATTTTATAGGCTTGACCAATGTATGCCTGAGCAGTAGAATCTGATTCCTCTAATTCCCCTGAACCAATATATTCATTTGAGTTTATTCCGGAATGAATGCTAACCCGATTACTCCAGTAAATCTTCGAATAAGCGTAATTAATTCCTAATGAAATGACTATGATCAAGAGAATGTTTGCTGAAAGCAGTGAAATTAATTGCTTGGTTTTAATTTTTATCATGAGTTATTATTTATTAATTGATCATTACTTCGAAAATCCCCAAATCGACAATCGACAATCGACAATCGACAATCGCCCAATCAGAACCGCATTCCCTGGAATGCGTTTCTGATTTCCAGCTCTGCTTCCACCATCTCAACGATCTTCTCATTTCGAACGTTTCCCCATCCCGGATCTACCCTAAAACGTGGAGGGACCTCGCCGGCGAAGCGCTCTATGATGAATTCAGGGTTCAGTTGTTCGATAAAATCTACCATAAAGGAGATATAATCGTTTAATTCAAAGAATTTGAAACGATCAGGGCTTTCATTGTATTCCTTTTCCATCTTTGTTCCTTTGATGATCTGCAGCTGATGAAACTTGATGTTGGTCAAGGGGAGTTTTGATAGGATGGCTGCTTCCGCCATCATCTCTTCCCTGCTCTCGCCGGGAAGCCCAAAGATCAGATGTGCACCGGTTTTAAGTCCTGCCGCAGCTGTTTTTATAACTGCTTCTTTGCTGACTTCAAAAGAATGGCCCCTGTTGATGCTGACAAGGGTCTTGTCATAACAGGATTCTATACCATATTCGATGATCACATAATGACTTTTGGCGAGTTTACTGAAGTATTCCAGTTTTTCATCATCGATACAGTCGGGGCGGGTGCCGATCACAATACCGGCAATTTCCGGGAATAACAGGGCCTGATCGTAAATCCTTTTCAACTCTTCCAGGGGAGCATAAGTGTTGGAATATGGCTGGAAATACGCAAGGAACTTGCCGGGCTTCTTATACCGCCAGGCATGGAACTCCATCCCTTCCCTGATCTGTTGCTCCACCGATTTGGAGGGATTGCAATAAGATGGGTTGAATGCATCATTGTTACAATAGGTACAACCACCCCGGCCCTTGCTGCCATCCCGGTTCGGACAGGTGAACCCGGCATCGATGCTCAGCTTCTGAACTCTTTCTCCAAATAGCTTTTTAAAATAATTGGAATATGCATTAAATCTTCTATTATGTCCCCAGGCATACATATACAGCGAAGATAAAAAAAAGCAGGACCACCGGCCCTGCTTTTGAAATGCATAGATTATTTTATTCAGGCTCGATGCCTTCAGGTTCATCTCCTGGCATCGTGTCGGGGATTTCAATAACTTCCGGTTCTATTGTCTTCAATAGAGTATCATCCCTTACTTCAATAGAGATTTTCTGAATAGAAAGCCCCAGTTGGTCATAGCCCTCACAGTCTTTTAAAAAGACGACAGTGTCGGCCAATACATCATATTTATCTTTGTATTCTTTCCGTAATGCAATGAAGTATTTATCTCTTGCATACCTCTTGATATTGAGGTTATTGATGATGGCTAAACGTTCGAATACTTTCCCGATGGCCTCGATCTCTTCAGCGTCAAGCACATTGTCTTTTCCCGCTTCAAGTTGCATATCGGTAAGCTTCTTGCTTAATTGGTAGGATGCCTCAATGGCATTCTTAACCTCTGCTGAAGCCTTTGAAGTATCAATTTTCCCCTTTTTGCCACACGACACAACTGCCAGGGCAAGGAGTATGATTGTTATGATTGATGTTAACTTTTTCATAGCTATTGTTTTTTTATATTTCAACTATTTTGTGGCCCTTTCCAGGCGTTTCATGATTGCGAATATAAATACCGCGGAAATAATACAACACAGTACAAAGATTGCCCACAATTGCCATAGGTCTATTTTTTCCCATAATGTACTTCCAACAAAAAGAAGTTTGTTTCCAACCGCCGTTGCCAGTAGCCAGCCACCTTGCATAAGGCCCTGGAACCTGGAAGGAGATACTTTCGAAACAAATGAAATACCCATCGGACTGAGGAATAGCTCAGCAATGGTTAAAACAAGATAGGTGTTGATCAACCAATAGACCGTGACCCTTTCGGGGGATGGTGTGCCTGCTAATGAGGCCGGTGATTCAAGTCCCATTGAACCGACGATCATCACCACAAATCCAAGTCCTGCCAGGATCATCCCAATACCAATCTTACGTGGTGTAGAGGGCTCGATATTCCTTTTCCGCAGCCAGGCGAACAAGAAAAGTATTACCGGAGTAAGGAATACAATAAATATCGGGTTAAATGATTGGAAGATCTCAGGTTCGATAGCGTTAAGTGCATCGAAGTTTGAGTAAAGATAATAGCCGATACCACCACCGGCAGCCATAGCTGCTAGTCCGATAAACTTATTTCTTACTTTGTTCTTTCTCTTTACAACCTGCACCATTCCGAGTATAAAGGCGAAGATGCACAAAAGGGATGGAAGCGTAAACAGCATATTGGTTAATGGTGCAACCATGTCTGCAGTGTAATCACGCGCAAACATTGACAAGGTTAGTCCATTTTGGTGGAATGACATCCAGAAGAAGATCACCACAATGAACACCAATATCAATGCATTCAGGCGAGGCCGCTCTGCCTTTGTAGAACTCATATAAATCCATGAAACGAAGGCAAAGAATAGACCGACAGCCATACCCAGTGAGAAATCGTTGAAAAGGAAGTGGAACAATACAGCAGTAGCGGCCATCATACCTAATGATACTCCTACCTTGATCAGTTTTCCGGCACCAATCGTAACTGTAGCTTTTTCTTTTGCAGATTTAACTTCTTCTTTAGCTTGTATCTTTTTATCAGGTAACATTCGTTTAAAGAATGTAAAGATTACCATACTGATGATCATGGCTCCTGCTGCAATACCAAAAGCGTAGTTATAACCTGTTGCAAATGATTCGAGATAATCTTTTACAAATGTGGTTAAACTTGTAAAATCGGCATTTGCCATCATGTCGCTTGAGATCTTCGCGAATCCGGGCAGTTCTTTAGCTCCCTTGAGAATCTCATCAGCTCCTGTATAGTCTATGGTGTTAATAAGTGGTAATTCCCCAATATTAAACTTTGCAGCATATGACTGGAGGTCGGCACTGTATGAGAAGCCCTGCGACCTGAGATACCAGTTCCTGATGCCATTGGCCGCAAATGGAGCAACCAATGCGCCCATGTTGATCCCCATATAGAAAACACTGAAAGCGGAATCCCTTAACTTTTCATATTTCGGGTTATCATACATCTGCCCAACAATTGCCTGGAGGTTTCCTTTGAAGAGACCATTACCAAGTGCAATTACCGATAATCCGATTATCGTAATTGGGTAAGCCATTTCCTGGAACGGCACAGTCATGATAATATAACCGCCAAGCATGGTAATAATTCCAAATAGAATAGTGCCCTTATAATTTTTTGTACCATCGGCGATTAAACCACCAATCAATGCTGCGCCATAAATACCAAAGTAAAACCAGCTGTATACTTCACCAGCTGAGGTAGCACTCATATTGAATTTAGCTTGCAAGTAAAAAACTAAACAGGCCATCATGGTGTAAAAGCCAAACCTTTCTCCCATATTGGCGAAAAAGGCGACCAAAAGTCCTTTCGGATGTCCTTTTAACATAGTATAATTTTTTGGTTAGTATTAGTTTATATGTAAATCTTTGAATTTATTTTTATGAATAGCCTACAAAAATAATTAAAATAATAAGTTATGCAAGGAGAATTATGGGTGCAGGGTCCAGGGTGCAAGGGGCAAGGATTATAATAGATTTCCTGAACCCTGAGCCCTGTCCCCTGCACCTTGTTAAAAAGTGTTTCAGATGAATTCATTATTTTCGTTACAGTTGTAATATTTTTATTCCACCATCGTCTTACAATTGTCATGACCAGCGAAGAATTCAAATCAGATGTATTACCGGTAAAGGATAAGCTTTACCGATTTGCCCTGCGACTGCTGGGAGATGCTGAAGATGCGCAGGATATTGTACAGGAGATCTTTCTTCGTTTATGGTCGAAACGGGAAAATCTAAGCGAATACAGAAGTATTGAGGCATTCGCGATGACAATGACGCGAAACCTTTGCCTGGACAAACTTAAATCCCCCGCATCAAAAAAAGAATCATTTGATGAATCAAGAGAAATGCCCGATAACAGGACTCCATATACAAGAACTGAAACCACTGATACAATCAGGTTGGTGAAAATGGCCATGGAGGCATTGCCTGAACAACAGCGTATGGTCATCCACCTGCGGGATATTGAAGAATGTGATTTCGATGAGATCGCTGAAGTAACAGGATTGAGCCTGAACAATGTTAGGGTCACCCTGTCGCGGGCCAGAAAGAAAATTAGAGATACGCTGATCAAAATAAATAATTATGAGTTCTCAAAGAATTGAAAAAATACTGGAAAAGTACTTCGAGGGCGAAACCTCCCTCGCTGAAGAGCGGATGCTCAGGGAATTTTTCCGTCAGGAAGAACTTCCTGCACATCTTGCCGAACTCAGGGAACAGTTCGGGCTTTTCGATAATGAAAGCCGTGAGGAACTTCCTGCTGACTTCGACAAAGTATTGTTTAATGAAATCGGAAAGCGTGAGCATAGTAGTAAGGCTTCCAGACGCATATACATATATTATATCAGCGGCGTTGCGGCAACGATCCTAATACTCGTAACTATTTTTGTGCGTTTTGATCCCTTCACATCGAATACCCCATATAATGATAAGGAAGCCGAGATAGCATTCGCAGAAGCAAGCCGCATACTGTATTTCGTATCCGATAAATTCAACCAGGGAGCCAATCCGCTTGGCAAAGTGGCCCGCTTTGATGAGGGAATAAACAACCTTAGCAGTGTTAAAAAATTCGATGCCGGTATAGACAAAACAAGACCGGTATCAAGATTCAACCAGATAACAAAATTAATTACAAACCCTGCACCTTAATGAGAGGTGCTTAATAGCTTAAAACAATGAAAAAGTTAATTATTACATTATTGACAGTCGTGTTTCTCGTGCCCTTTGCACAATCACAGGAAAGCGTAACTGAAAAACTGTATGAAAAATACAGTGGTAAGGACGGTTTTACCACAGTCCATATTACCAAGGAACTCTTCGGGATGATCGCCCAGATGAATTTTGAAGGTGAAGATGCCGAGGAAATGAATGAGATGAAAGATGCTATGGCAAATCTTCAGTTCATCAGGATCGTGATGTATGAGAATGGTACTGAAGGGAACAAGGATTTCGATGCGTTCAAGAAAGACCTGGAGGCCTTCGACCTGGATGGCTTCGCTGAGCTGATGGTAGTTGACGACAAAGATGAAAAAGTACGCTTTGTTGCCCGGCAGGATGGAAATATCTTTAAAGAATTCCTGGTTCTGATCCAATCAGATGATGAAGCCGGCTTTATCAGCATCTTTGGCGATATGGACATGGAAACCATATCCAAAGTGTCGAAAAGTATGGGCATAAAGCAAATGGGAAAATTCGGTGGTGATCAAGACCATGACGAAGATGAAGAGTAATCATCATCAAACATTATAGTCATGAAAATATTTACATTGATCTTGCTGGCAGCATTTACAATCACTGCCTGTGCGCAAAAGTCGCCTGTTGAGAAGTTTATAAAAAAGCAGGCAAAAACGGAGGGCATAAGCATAAAGGAGATCGAGCCGGGCTCTGAAGATTTCAACTCACAGTTTCAATTCGAAGGTGAACAGATTGAAAATGCACTGGATCAACTGGACATTATCAAGGTCCTTTCTTGCGATTCAGCATCTACAACAGCCTCTATACGTGATGACTTCTATTCAAAAGCACAAGATGCTTTGCAACAAGAAGATTATACCGAATTAATACGTGTTCACTCTGACGATAATGAGGATGTGAGTTTTTATACCAATCAGATGGATAATGGCCTGATCCGTGAAGCCGTATTGCTCGTAGCAGAAAGCCATGATATCATGATGGTTTATATAAAAGGTGAAATAAACTTGTCAAACTTCTTCTCAAAAGAGCTGTTAACTTCCATGCAGAAAGTAAAAAGCGGTAAAGAGTGCAGGTAAGCCTATCCTGGCGGAACTGATTCCGCTTCTATATATAATTCTGTTAAGGCACTGGATATTAAATTGTCCGGTGTCTTTTCTTTTTGTTCGGCCAGTATTTTTACAAATCATATTTTTACTAATTTTGCCACTTTATCAAACGGAACATCATGACGGAAATACCCAGTAAATATAGTCCTGCCAAAGTGGAAGGAAAATGGTATTCATGCTGGATGGATAAAGGTTACTTTAAGTCGGAGCCTGACGAAAGGGAAGCTTATACCATCGTTATACCGCCTCCCAATGTAACCGGTGTGCTTCATATGGGCCATATGCTCAACAATACTCTGCAGGATGTGCTGGTCCGCCGTGCCCGTATGCAGGGATATAATGCAGAGTGGCTGCCCGGAACCGACCACGCTTCCATTGCCACAGAGGCCAGGGTTGTTGCTTTTCTGCAGGAACAGGGCATCGATAAGGCTTCGTTGAGCCGGGAAGAGTTTATGGAGCATGCCTGGAAATGGCGTGAAAAGCATGGCGGGATCATCCTCGAACAACTAAAACGACTGGGTGCATCATGTGACTGGGACAGGACCCGTTTTACCATGGATGAAGCTTTGTACGAATCTGTAATCAAGGTTTTCGTCGACTTATTTAAAAAGGGGCTGATCTATCGAGGTGTCCGGATGGTGAACTGGGATCCCAAGGCCCTTACGGCAATTTCTGATGAGGAGGTGATCCACAAGGAATTACAGTCAAAGCTTTATTACCTGAGGTATAAGATCGAGGGAACAGAGGATGAATGGATAAGCATTGCTACAACACGCCCCGAAACCATTCTTGGTGATACAGCTGTATGCGTGAATCCCAACGACAAACGTTTTACACAACTAAAAGGTAAAAAGGTGATCGTCCCATTGGTGAACAGGGTGGTGCCCGTGATCTTTGATGATTATGTGGATACGGAATTCGGTACCGGATGTTTGAAGATTACTCCTGCTCATGATATCAACGACTATGAGATTGGTATACGCCATAAGCTTAAGATCATAGACATCTTTAACGATGACGGCACCATGAGCGAAGCGGCAGAGCTTTATATCGGCAAAGACCGCTTCGGGGTGAGGGAGCAGATCATGAAAGACCTTGAGGCCAATGGCCATCTGGTGAAGGTTGAAGATTATATAAACAAGATTGGCTATTCTGAAAGGACTAATGAGGTGATTGAGCCCAAATTATCGCTTCAGTGGTTCCTGAAGATGGAGGATATGGCGAAACCTGCCCTGGAGGTGGTCATGAACGACACCATAAAATTTTATCCCAAAAAGTTTAAGAATACGTATCGCCACTGGATGGAAAATGTCAGGGATTGGTGTATTTCGAGGCAGCTCTGGTGGGGACAGCGTATCCCTGCATATTACCTTTCCGATGGAGATGTGTTTGTAGCCGAAACCCGGGAAGAAGCGCTTGTACAGGCAAAAGAAGCCACAAAAAACGAAGCTCTTACAATGGACGACCTTCAGCAGGATGAAGACGTACTGGATACCTGGTTCTCTTCATGGCTATGGCCTATTTCGGTGTTCGACGGCATTCGCCATCCTGATAATAAGGATATCAACTACTATTATCCTACAAATGATCTCGTTACGGCACCTGAGATATTGTTTTTCTGGGTGGCGAGAATGATCATGGCCGGCTTTGAATACCGGAATGAAATTCCTTTCAAAAATGTTTATCTCACAGGGATTGTCAGGGATAAAGAGGGCAGGAAAATGTCGAAATCACTTGGTAACTCTCCTGACCCTATAGAACTGATCGAAAAATACGGTGCAGATGGTGTCAGGATTGGGATGTTGCTG
The DNA here is from genome assembly GCA_023132505.1 of Bacteroidales bacterium. Lineage (GTDB taxonomy): Bacteria > Bacteroidota > Bacteroidia > Bacteroidales > B18-G4 > B18-G4. The sequence goes on from JAGLYE010000025.1 coordinate 10,594, forward strand.
ACTTCACCTGCCGGAAATGACCTCCCGTTTGATGAAGCTTTATGTGAACAGGGAAGAAATTTTAGTAATAAAATATGGAATGCCCTGCGGCTTGTAAAAGGATGGGATGTAGATGAGAAACTGGAACAAACTGATGCAGCAAAGATCTCGGTTAAATGGTTCCGGAACAAATTAAATGATACCCTTGGGCTTATTGAAGATCATTTCTTGAAATACAGGATCTCCGATGCCCTGATGGCAGTTTATAAGCTGATATGGGATGATTTTTGTTCCTGGTATCTTGAAATGATCAAGCCACCCTACCAGACAGCTGTTGACCCTCACACATTGAAGGCTACGCTTGCATTTTTTGAAGACCTGATGAGAATACTGCATCCTTTCATGCCCTTTATCACGGAAGAAATTTGGCATCATCTTGCCGAGAGAGACGATAATGATTGCTTGATGGTGGCAGAAATGCCTGAAGTTGTGAAAGCAGATCAGGATATCCTACAGGAATTTGAATTTGTCAGGGAGGTGATCATGGGGACCCGCAAGCTGCGTAAGGAAATGAACATTCTCAACAGGGACAAGATCAGTATGCTGGTAAAAAAGAATGCCGGAGTGAAAGCCAAAACCGCTTTTGATCCGGTGGTGATAAAGTTGTGCAATCTTACTGAACTGTCATACACAGATGTTAAGGTCGAGGGAGCTGTTTCTTTCATTGTTAAGTCAACAGAATTTTATGTACCCATGGAAGGCAAGCTTGACATTTCGGCAGAAATTGAAAAGCTTGAAACGGAATTAAAATATGCAAAAGGTTTTCTTGCCAGTGTAAAGAAAAAACTTACCAATGAGCGCTTCGTAAATAATGCCCCCCAGCAGGTAGTAGAGAAGGAGAAGCAGAAGAAAACTGATGCTGAAGCTAAGATCAGGGTGATTGAGGAACAGATTGAGGCTTTCAAGAAATAAGATATCAGAAGTATTGTCGAATTTTTGCTTATTCTTAACGAATATTTAAAAAAAACTTGCGAATATGTGTTTTTTGTATTATATTTGTGTTTAATTATTAGCCCGGATACTAAAAGCATTGCCAAGTCTTATACTCAGGAGCTGCCAGCAACTAACTAATTCCGGGCTTTTTTTATTGACTTGATCAGATCTTATAAGCGTGAATCAAAATGGATGTTTCCGGAAGGGAGCATCCTTTTTTTAGTTCGGAGTTGGGAGTT
>JAGLYE010000250.1 GCA_023132505.1 Bacteroidales bacterium
TGGAATGTACGAAGAGTAAGCTGTGTTCCCGGCTCACCAATCGACTGGGCAGCAATTACGCCAACGGCTTCACCTGCCTGAACAAGCTGTCCTGAAGCAAGGTTACGTCCATAACATTTGGCACAAACACCTTTCTTTGCTTCACAGGTAAGTACCGACCTGATCTCAACATTCTCTATAGGTGATTCCTCAATTGCTCTTGCAAGTATTTCGGTGATCTCTTCACCCGCAGCAATAATCATGACATTTGTCAGCGGATTGAAGATGTCATGCAGTGTTACACGGCCCAGGATACGGTCATACAGCGTTTCAACAACTTCTTCGTTCTTCTTAAGTGCTGATGTTGTCAGTCCCCTGAGTGTGCCGCAATCAGTTTCAGAAATGATCACATCCTGTGCAACATCCACAAGACGACGGGTCAGGTAACCGGCATCAGCTGTTTTCAGCGCAGTATCTGCAAGACCCTTACGGGCACCGTGAGTAGAGATAAAATACTCAAGAACCGAAAGCCCTTCTTTAAAGTTTGAAAGGATAGGATTTTCGATGATCTCACCACCCGTGGCACCGGATTTCTGCGGTTTTGCCATCAGTCCCCTCATACCTGAAAGCTGACGAATTTGCTCCTTAGAGCCCCTCGCACCGGAATCAAGCATCATATATACTGCGTTGAAACCCTGATCATCCTTAGAAAGGATCTCCATCAGCGTATGGGTGAGCTTACTATTTGTATGTGTCCAGATATCGATGATCTGGTTATAACGTTCGTTGTTGGTGATGAATCCCATATTGTAATTATTCACCACTTCGTCAACTTCAGCATTGGCACTGGCAATGAGTTCGGTTTTAACATCAGGGATCAGTACATCTCCCAGGTTAAACGACAAACCACCTTTAAATGCCATGCGGAAGCCGGTGTTTTTGATGTCATCAAGGAATCTGGCTGTTGCAGCAGTCCCTGTGTGGATGAGAACATCACCAATGATATCCCTCAGTGCTTTTTTTGTAAGCAGCTGGTTGATATAAGGATAGCCTTCAGGTACAACCTGGTTAAACAGAATCCTTCCAATGGTAGTCTCAATGGTTTCCTGAACTTTTTCTCCATCCTTGTAGTTTTCAATATTTACATGGACGATGGCGTGCAGGTCAGCTATCTTCTCATTATAAGCAATGATCACTTCTTCGGGAGAGTAAAACCTCATTCCTTCGCCTTTTACCGGCTGCGCTTTGGTACTTCTTCTTGATTTAGTAAGATAATAAAGTCCGAGTACCATATCTTGTGAAGGAACAGTGATAGGTGCACCATTGGCCGGGTTCAGGATGTTGTGAGATGCCAGCATGAGGATCTGCGCCTCAAGAATGGCTGCATTGCCCAGCGGCACATGAACAGCCATCTGGTCACCATCAAAGTCAGCGTTGAACGCGGTACAAACCAATGGGTGTAGCTGAATGGCTTTTCCTTCGATGAGCTTAGGCTGAAAAGCCTGGATACCCAAACGGTGAAGGGTAGGGGCACGGTTCAGCATGACCGGATGTCCTTTCAGGATGTTTTCAAGAATATCCCAGACAACAGGGTCTTTCCTGTCAACGATCTTTTTAGCAGATTTCACAGTCTTGACAATACCTCTTTCAAGAAGTTTTCGTATAATGAATGGTTTGAAAAGTTCAGCTGCCATTGCTTTTGGTATGCCGCATTCATTCAGGTTTAGCTCAGGACCTACAACGATCACAGAACGACCTGAATAGTCAACACGTTTACCGAGCAGGTTCTGACGAAAGCGGCCTTGTTTACCTTTAAGGCTGTCAGACAGTGATTTAAGCGCCCTGTTGGAGTCAGTTTTAACAGCATTGGCTTTTCTCGAATTATCGAATAAAGAGTCAACAGCTTCCTGGAGCATACGTTTCTCATTACGCATGATCACGTCGGGAGCTTTGATCTCGATGAGTCTCTTTAGCCTGTTATTTCTGATTATGACCCTTCTGTAAAGGTCGTTAAGGTCGGAGGTTGCAAACCTGCCACCATCCAGTGGTACAAGCGGACGTAGTTCGGGTGGGATCACCGGAACTACCTTCACGATCATCCATTCAGGCCTATTCTCGATCCTGTTCCTGGAATCCCTGAATGCTTCAAAGACCTGCAGCCTTTTCAGCGCATCCTGCTTTCTTTGCTGGGATGTTTCAGTATTGGCCTTGTGCCTTAATTCATAAGATACCTTGTCAAGGTCAATTCTTGCAAGAAGGTCGTGAATGGCTTCAGCACCCATCTTGGCAATGAACTTGTTCGGATCACTGTCATCAAGGTATTGATTATCTGCAGGAAGACTTTCAACAATATCAAAGTACTCTTCTTCCGTAAGGAAATCCATGTAATTGATACCATCTTCTTCTTTGAGGCCCGGCTGAATTACCACATAGCGCTCATAATAAATAATAGTGTCGAGCTTTTTGGTTTGCAGACCTAGCAGGGCACCAATTTTATTGGGTAATGATTTAAAAAACCAGATGTGGGCTACTGGCACAACAAGCTGGATGTGCCCGGTACGCTCCCTTCTGACTTTTTTTTCTGTTACTTCCACGCCACAACGGTCGCAAATGATCCCCTTATAACGGATACGTTTGTATTTACCGCAGTGACATTCCCAGTCTTTAACAGGACCGAATATCCTCTCACAGAACAGACCGTCTCGCTCGGGCTTGTATGTCCTGTAATTGATCGTTTCTGGCTTTAATACCTCGCCATAGGATCTTTCGAGGATGGATTCAGGTGAAGCAAGACTAACTAAAATCTTGGTAAAATCACTTGAAATTTTGCTGTCTTTTCTGAACGCCATATATATCAGATATTATTGTAAACAATTTAAAATTAACACTTCCGGGTGAACCAACCTTATTCGAAGGTTACATTCAGGCCGAGACCTCTGAGCTCATGAATGAGTACGTTAAATGATTCGGGAATGCCGGGAGCAGGCATATTTTCGCCTTT
>JAGLYE010000251.1 GCA_023132505.1 Bacteroidales bacterium
ATGGTACGCGTGCAACAGCGATGCAGAAAAAGCAACTCCCGCCGATTATGTCAATCCTTTCATCGGCACCGCCGCCCACGGCCATACCTACCCGGGGGCCATGGTACCCTTCGGCATGGTGCAGCTGAGCCCGGATACACGCAAGGACAGCTGGGACGGATGTTCAGGATACCATTACAGTGATAAGCAAATATACGGTTTCAGCCATACACATCTGAGCGGAACTGGCGTTGGTGATTACGGTGACATCAGGATCATGCCATGGTCAGGGGACACTGAAGGAATTTATAGCAATAATGAGCTTCCTCATGCTGAATTTTCACACGAAGATGAGATTGCAAAAGCAGGCTATTATTCTGTGGACCTGAAAGATATTGATGTGGAGGTGGAACTCACGGTTGGCAGGAGATCCGGCTTGCACAAATACACTTTTGAGAGAAGTAAGGATAAATCAATCCTCCTCGACCTTTATGAAGGTGCTACCACTGACAGGATCCTTGGACTGGAGTTGGATATTGTGAATGATACCACTGTTTCCGGGCTTAAACGAACCGATGGCTGGTCCGACGATCAATACGTATTTTTCTATGCCGTATTTTCAGAACCTTTTACCGGATTCAAGGTGTTTGAAAACGGTATTAAGCTTGAAGGAAAAACATTTGCTTCTCTTGAAGACCTGAAGTGCATTCTTTCATTTGATGATGAAGCCGGAAAAGAGGTCATGGTAAAGCTTGGCATTTCTGCCGTAGATGCCGAAGGGGCGAAGAAAAACCTGGAATCGGAGGTCCCCGGCTGGGACTTTGATGGCATAAGGCAAAAGGCATATGATTCATGGAATAAGGAATTGGGAAGGATTGAAGTGGAAGGTGGCACAAACGAACAAAAGGTAATTTTTTATACCGCCATGTATCACTCTTTTCTCGCCCCATACCTGTATTCAGACGCGGATGGCCGCTATCGCGGACATGATATGGAGGTACATCAGGCGGATGGGCATGAGATGTACACGGTGTTTTCCCTGTGGGATACTTTCAGAGCGCTGCATCCGCTTTTTACCATTGTACAGCGTGAACGTACCAACGACCTGATAAGGTCAATGCTCGATATGTATGATAAAGGCGGCCTTTTGCCTGTATGGGAACTGGCGGCCAACGAAACCTGGTGCATGATCGGATACCATTCTATTCCGGTGATCGCCGATGCATATGCGAAAGGCATCCGTGGATATGATGTGGGCCTGGCTTATGAAGCAATGAAGAAAAGCAGCATGCAGGATCGTGAAGGACTGGAATATTATCGAAAATATGGCTATATCCCTGCAGGGATGAATGGATCATCAGTATCGAAAACACTCGAATATGCCTATGATGACTGGTGCATTGCAACAATGGGAAAGGATCTGGGTTTTGAAGAGGATTACGTGAATTATATTCAGCGCGCGCAGTATTACAAGAATATTTTTGATCCGGAAACCGGTTTTATGCGTGGCCGCATGAATGGCATGTGGGTTACACCCTTCGACCCGGTAGAAGTGAACTTCATGCTCACCGAAGCCAATACCTGGCAATATACCTTTTTTGTACCCCAGGATGTGTCAGGCATGATGGATCTGCTTGGTGGCAGGGAAAATTTTATCACTAAGCTTGATGATATGTTCAATGCCAACATGGAAATGAGTGGCAGGCACCAGAGCGATATCACCGGACTGATCGGGCAGTATGCCCATGGCAATGAGCCCAGCCACCACATGGCCTACCTTTATAATTTTGCCGGGGAAGCATGGAAAACCCAGGAGCTTGTCCGAAAGATCATGGCTGAGCAATACAGCGAAAAGCCTGATGGCCTCTGCGGTAATGAAGACTGTGGGCAAATGTCGGCCTGGTATGTGCTCAGTGCCATGGGATTTTATCCCGTCACACCGGGAACGGATTATTATGTTACAGGAAGCCCGGTCTTCGATAAGGTGACCATCCACCTGGAAAATGGAAAGAAATGTGTGATCGAGGCCGGGAATAATTCCCTTGAGAACAAGTATATCCAGTCTGTAAGTCTGAACGGTGAGCCGCTTCTGCAGTCTTTCATTCAGCATAAGGCCATTATGGATGGGGGTTATTTTGTATTTGAAATGGGTCCCGAATCAAATGAAAACTGGGGAACGGGAGAAGGGAATATGCCTGTCACGGCAATCACGGATTACCATATCACACCTGCACCATTTCTAATCGCTGACTCAAGAACCTTTGCAAGTGAGTTGGAGATCGCCATGGGTTGCCTCGATCAAAATGCTGTGATCCGCTATACGCTGGATGGAAGCGACCCTAACCAGGGCTCAGCGGTTTATAACGAGCCATTTACAATATCAAAAAACACAGATGTGAAAGTGTTTTCTTATTCTGCAGGGAAAGCTCCCGCAAAAATAATCGAAGGCGTCTTCAGCCTGATGCCGGAAGGCAGGAATGTGACATATAATACCAATTATAACTCCCAATACTCTGCCGGTGGGGATATTGCATTGATCGACCTGATCCGCGGCAGTGACAATTTTCAAACGGGCTCATGGCAAGGCTTTCACGGAGTAGATGTGGATGTCGTGGTGGACCTGGGAGAGGCGCAAAGAGTAAATATCATCAAGGCAGGATTCCTGCAGGATCAGAACAGCTGGATCTTCATGCCCGAATGGGTAGAGTTCAGCGTATCAGCCAATGGCGAGGACTATAAAATAGCAGGCAGGCAGGAATGCACGATCGACCCGAAAGAAGATGGAGGTATTGCCCACGACTTTTCAGTAATGACAGCCGGAATGAATATCCGTTACATCAGGGTACTGGCCAAAAGCCGGGGCAACTGCCCTGATTGGCATCCCGGGGCAGGGAATCCGGCCTGGTTGTTCATTGATGAGGTACTGGTAGAATAGAGAATAGGGAACAAGGAA
>JAGLYE010000252.1 GCA_023132505.1 Bacteroidales bacterium
CTTCGCTTCGATTGAACTGGTTGAATTAGTTGAATTGGTCCGCCACGGCGAATCTTCGCTTCGCTTGAATTGGTTTATTGGGGATTGTTTGGTGAAGCTTTGTGGTAAAATTATTGAAATGACAGAAAGTTATTCAGTTCGTGTTAAAGGTAAAGTTCAAGGTGTAGGCTTTCGCTTTTATACACAGAAAACAGCGAAAGAACTGGGTGTTAGTGGCTTTGTGAAGAATATGCGTGACGGATCTGTATATATTGAAGCAGAAGCAGATCCTGATATTATGGAAGTATTTATTAACTGGGTTAATAAAGGTCCGGAATGGGCCAGGGTTGATGATGTTTCTTTACAGGAAAAGCCACAAGAGGGTTTTGTCAGTTTTATGATTAAATAACCTTTTGAAAATCAAGTATCAAGTATCAAGTATCGAGTATCAAGTATCAAGTATCAAGTATCGAGTATCAAGTATCAAGTATCAAGTATCGAGTATCAAGTATCAAGTATTCCCCCAACACCTTATCCCCCAAGCCTCTTCATAACCATCCCCTCAATCTTCTCAAAAAGCGTAATGGGTTTTAATGCCCGCCAGTTGAATCCATTAAAGCCTCCGCCGAAGGCAATATAGTAATCTAACTTATTGCTAACGAACTCATAAAGAATATGTTCCCTGAAATTCAATCCTACGATCCAGCCATCTTCAACATCATCGAACCATTCAGAATAATAGTCATCATCGCCGGCATAGAAGTTCAGGATATTTTCCCCTATAAGCAGGAAGCTGTTGATGCCTTCTTCTGTCAGGTGATCGACAAGCTGACGTTTAAGAAAGCTGATATCATTATACAGCACATCATTCCACTCGCCAAACAATTCAATGATGCAGAAATGCCTGTCGTAATCGACATATAAAACTTTTGAGAACAGGGTTGCAGAGCCGAACTCATCCCATTGAGGATGGATCACGTAGTTGTAAATGGCATGCCTGAATTCGAACTCACTGTATTCCCTTCCATAAAAGGGGGAACGCTCATCCTCACTTGCAATGTAAAGGTGCCGCCAGTTGTAGTATGGTTCTATTGCATGCATGGTTTCATGGTTTCAGTGTTTCAGTGTTCCAGTGTTCCAGTGTTCCATGGCTACATGGTTAAAGAGCAAATTTTAAGCCAGGTACCTGCTTAAGCTCGGTATAAACATCCTCCAGTATCTTCTGGCTTGCAATATCAACACTTACAGTCTGTGTTACCCTGTGTCTCTGAGTCTCCGTGGCTATAGTTCTCCTATCCATAATCAACCTTAAAAACAATAAGTCATATTAATATGTCCCCACCTGAAATGATATGCATTCTTAAATTCAGGGCTTATATAAAACTGTTCATACATTACTCCCAACTGTTTAAATGCCAGGTATATGCCCACACTGGCCTGGAGCAGGAACCTTTCAATATCTTCGCTTGGGATCGTATAATTACTGCTTCTATTGATCATGCCACCCTGCAGTGTAGCATTGTATATGACCATTTTCACCTTTGCCGTTCCAAAGATACCATATTGCCATTTCAGTCCATTGCTACCTTCTGTTGAATTTTCTGTTGCCAGGCCAGGCATTGAAAAATATGGGTTCAATTTCCCGATCCTGATCCTCAGGCCGCCTCCGGCATTGGTGTAGAGGGTGCCAAGTTGGCCTTCTGCATAAACATTCAGGTCGAGAAAACCCGGGTTATAAAGTCCTTTTTCAACCAGGGCTGTATAATTAAGCACGAGGTCGTTCTGTATCTGGTTTTCCCAGCCGAGTGGAGGAATATCGTGGATCTGATCCTGTACAAATCCTCCCAGGGAGCCGGGCCCGATCAAACCGACCTGCAATTCAGAATACTGCCTGTACCGGTTTTTACTGCTCAATGTGTTCTTAAAATGCCCGAGATACAGACAGGCGGCAAAGGGCCTGTCATTATCCTGAACATTGATTGTATCCGGGTTCGTTGGGGTGAACATGTTTTGTACGAAGGTCATGCCATGGTAGTTCATGGAGTATTTCCTGTATGGCAGCATGGTATAGCTTAAAGGGGAAGAAGCGAAAATGGATGCGATATATTCGATACGGATACCGTTGGTGTAGTAATAATCTGTATTGTTGAAGATATCATTGTCAAAATTAACCCCGATATAGCGGTTTGTGCTAATATAGCTTATGGCATAATAAGCTTCTTCAGTTTGTTCCCGTTCATCTATTACGGGCAGTTCCTCACTGAACGTGATACTGCCTGACGATCTTACAGGGATGCCGTTTATGGTATCTCTTTTGATAAGGATGATGATTTCATCTTCTTGTTGCTGAGACTCTTCCCGGGCTTTTACAATGATGACAGATGGCATATAATACAGCTGCTGTGATGGAAGCTGAGGGGGTATCCAGTCGGGTACATATTTATCCTGAGGGGATAAACGGCTTTCATCAGTATGTGTGCTTACATTTCCATCCCGGCAGGAGGGAAGAAGTAAGATAAGCAGAAGCAGATATGTTAGCCGGTCAGCTTTCAAAACAATAACAAAATTAAGTCTTTTCCGGCTTTGCACAGGGCTTAAAATATCTTTGGATATTTTTCCGGGTTTACATCATGCATGATATTGTATATGGTATCGAACACATCTTCTGCATTAGGATTTGAGAAATAGTCCCCGTCAGAGCTATAGGCTGCCCTGTGGGCATGGGCAGTGAGTGTTGCCGGTACGGCATCGAGGTAGTAGAATGCTTTTTGCTCTTCTATAACCTTTTGCATCATGTAAGCAGTTGCCCCGCCTGGCACATCCTCATCAAAGAAAAGTACTTTATTGGTTTTCTTAATTGAGTTTAAAATAACATGATTTATATCAAAAGGCAGGAGGCTTTGAACATCTATCAGTTCCACATCAATTTC
>JAGLYE010000253.1 GCA_023132505.1 Bacteroidales bacterium
CTCATAGGTGGGGTTGCATACTATATCGGCTCCACAACCAGGATATTCATTTCACCGGGTGACCCGGCATTCACGCATGTTTTCAGCAATGGCACTCCCATCTTCGACAGGCTTATGCCTGAACTGCTTGCCAAGGTGATCCCTGAATCACTTTCGGTGATCATCCTGCTGTTGATCCTGTCTGCATCCATGTCGACCCTGGCTGCCCTGGTACTGATCTCCAGCTCATCACTGACAAAAGATTTCTACCATGGCTTTATCAACAAAAATGCCTCTGATAAAAAACTTACCAGCCTGATGCGCATCGGCAGTGCATTTTTTGTGTTCCTGTCGGTGATGCTTGCCTGGATGGACCTTGATACAATCGTTACCATCCTCAGTATCTCCTGGGGTGCCCTGGGATCCTTCTTCCTTGGACCATTCATCTGGGGAATTTTATGGAAAGATGCCGGCAAGGCGGGGGCCATCAGCTCCGGGATCGTCGGCCTTGCCACCTGTCTGACCCTTTATGGAATGGGGATGCCCTCCCCTTCTGCCGGTACCATTGGTATGATCACATCACTTGCAATCAATCCCATTGTCAGCCTTATTTTTAAAAAAGAAGCAAAAAGTGTTTAAAAATCCGACTGTATATATTGCCCTTCTCTTTTTGCTTTACGGCATGCAATTATCAGCTCAGGATAAGCCAGCAGATTGGGGAATCCGTTTCACAGGTTTCGTGAATGCACAGGCATTTTTCGACACCCGCCAGATCGTGGAGGCCCGTGCGGGCATGGTGAGCCTTTTCCCTAAAAATGCCATCTACGACCGTGACGGAAGAGATATCAATACAAAGGCACAATTCAACCAGGCTGCCATGACCACCCGCCTGCGTGGGACTATCACCGGGCCTGACGCATTGGGTGCCCAAACCATGGGTGTGATCGAAACCGATTTTACCGGTTCATCCAACACAGATAATAATGGTTTAAGATTAAGGGAAGCTTTTGTACAGCTCAGCTGGAAACACTTCAAGCTGATGATCGGCCAATACTGGCATCCCTTATATGTCCCCGAAGTGAGGCCAAAGACCATCGGCCTGAACCTGGGTGCACCCTTTCACCCTTTTGCACGACATAATCAAATACGTTTTACTTATAAAACCGGCAGTTTCAGGGTCATTGCCGTGGCAGCATCACAAAGGGATTATTCGAATGCAGGCCCTGACGGAAGATCACCCAAATACCTGAGGAATGCCGTTCTCCCTAACCTTGATCTGCAGCTACAGTGGAAGCCCGGAAACCATGTGATAGGTGCCGGTATTGACTATAAAATGATACAACCGCGCTTATCGGTTGACTTCCCCCCTGCAGGGGAATTCAAGACTGATGAAAAAGTAAAATCTCTGGCCCTCACCGCTTTTGCAAAACTCGACTTCCCTGTCTTGCTCATAAAAACCCAGCTTGTGTGGGGACAGAACCTCACTGAATTCATAATGCTGGGTGGGTATGTGGAAAAAGACATAGATTCATCATCCCATAAGATCACATATACGCCTACCTCACAAATATCGGCATGGGCCGATTTCTCCACAAAAGCTAAGCGTTTTAAGTTCGGAATGCTCGCCGGCTATGCAGCCAACCTTGGATATAACGGGCCGGCAATGGGAGCATATTACGGTTTGGGACAGGATATTGCCTACCTGTACAGAATCTCGCCCCGTGCCGAGTGGTATTCGGGCAGGTTTATGCTGGGATTAGAACTTGAATATACCGTTGCGGCCTACGGACAGGCAGATGTGAATGGAATCGTAAAGGATACAAAGGAATTTGGAAATTTGCGCTTTCTGGCAGCCGCCTTCTTATTCTTTTAAGAATAATTTTTATATTTGGCTTCCTTAACCCGGATAAAAATGAAAGAAACTCCAATTAACTACGAAATTGTAACTCAAAAAATAAACGAAAGTCCGATCGACAACGTTGGCAAAGCATCCATAAGGGATATCAAAAAACTTGTCGACCAGATTGAAGCAGCCACAGGGGAAAAATATATCCGTATGGAAATGGGAATTCCTGGGCTTCCACCAACGCAAATAGGCATTGAGGCAGAAAAGAAGGCCCTCGACAGCGGTGTGGCTGCCATTTATCCGGATATTTTCGGCATCGCACCACTCAAAAATGAAATATCACGTTTTGTAAAGTTATTCCTGAATATAAATGTCAGCCCGGATGCCTGTATCCCAACGGTGGGTTCCATGCAGGGGGGATTTGCTTCATTCATGACCGTGAACAGGATGGATGAAAAGAAAGACACTACCCTCTTTATCGACCCCGGTTTTCCGGTGCATAAACATCAACACCGCATACTTGGCATAAAGTATGAAACCTTTGATGTTTACGACTTTAGGGGAGATAAGCTAAAGGATAAACTTGAGTCCTTTCTTTCAAAAGGGAATATTTCAAGTATCCTGTACAGCAACCCGAACAACCCTTCATGGATATGCTTTACCGAAAAGGAATTGCGGATCATTGCCGGGCTGGCAACTAAATACGATGTGATAGTGATGGAAGACCTGGCCTATTTTGCCATGGACTTCCGGACAGACTTCTCCAAACCGGGTGAACCGCCATACCAGCCATCTGTTTCACAGTATACCGATAATTACATCCTATTTATCTCAAGCTCCAAGGTCTTTAGCTATGCAGGGCAGCGTATCGGGATGATGGTTATATCCGATAAATTATACAACCGCAGGTTCTCCGGACTGAAGCGCTTCTATACTTCAGATCAATTTGGTTATGCCATGGTATTCGGCTCCTTGTATGCCCTTAGCTCAGGCACTGCACATACCCCGCAATATGGGTTGGCAGCTATCCTGAAAGCTGTGAATGACGGTAAGTTCGACTTTATT
>JAGLYE010000254.1 GCA_023132505.1 Bacteroidales bacterium
ATAGTATAAAGTTCATCAAGGTGGTCGATGTGGATGAGTGAATCGTTGGTGATGGCCTTACGCAGATCAGCTTCTGTCTTGTCGGGACCGTTGAAAATGATCTTTTTGCCTGAAACACCGTTTTTCAGAGCTTTATCATATTCGAAACCGGAAACGACTTCGGCCCAGGAACCTTCCTGGTGATAAACATTACAGACTGCATTCAGGTAATTGGTTTTGTATGACCAGGCGAACTGCACTTTCGGGTACCTGGTGGTAAAAGCCTTTTTTTCTGCCTGATACGTTTCCCTGATGGTCTTTTCCGAAATAACAAAAAGTGGTGAACCATAGGAATCGATCAGTTCCTTTACAGCAAGCCCGTCAATATGGGTCTTTGGCAGGAACTCCGTCCGGCTGCCGAATTTGTTTGGCATGGCAGACTCAAGTTTCCTGATGATCGGCCGTTCATATCTTAATTTTTCCATTTGTATTTATTTTATAGTAATTATCTAATTTCTAACGCCTACCGCCCAACGTTTATAATTCCCCAAAGGTCGAGATTTGTTGAAAATCCTTCAGGTCAACCATCATATCCCATGAATAACGGATGAACATTTTTCCAACATCATAATCCCTGAATGGTTCAATATCCATGCCCATTGCGAGCTTTACCAGGGCTTCAGGTATGTTCTGTCCTACACCAATAGCGAGGTATACCCATGCGGGGAGGCGTGGGTTGATCTCCAGGATATAGAATTCGCCATCCTTGTTTTTCATGAATTCCAGCTCAAAACCACCTTTCCACTTTGTGGAGGAAATGAATTTATCGGTCAGGTCGAGCATTTGTTTATCTGATATGCTGATCCCGCCCCAGGCCTTACCCTTATCAGTGATGTATTGCTTGCGCATGGGCACGGCTGAAATAGTGTTGCCTTTGCCATCGCCCAGGCCAGTGACATTAAATTCTGTACCATCGATGAATTCCTGTACGATGATGGGCAGTCCCCACTTGGCGCTGATCTTATGAAAATAGCTTTTTGCCTGTTCGAGATTATAAGCGATACCGGCATCATAGAATTTCCCTTTAACTACAACAGGGTAATCATATTTAGAAGCTAATTTCTGCAAGCCGGCAATGTCATGTACTGCTTCACTAGCGGGCACGTTGAAACCATATTTCTCACCGAAGTCGGGCAGATTGTACTTTTCCCTTTCTTCATATTGTTTGAATGTTGGCAGGAAAGTTTTGATGCCTAACTTATCAAGTTCATCTGATAATTTCATAAAAGGGAAGAGTTCAGCATCGAAGTTGGGAATGATCATATCCAGTTTTTCTTTTTCCTGGATGTATTTCAGGCGTTCTAAAAGTGTAGCTGTGCCGGAGGAAGGATAGGGGATCTGGTAGCTCTTATCAGCTATATCATGCATATAAATTCCGGGTTCAAGGGATTCATATGAAAGCCCGATGATGCGGACATCAAAGGCCTTTGCCTCACGCAGGCCTCTTATCACGGAAACTCCCGGCCCGGGGCTATCAATAGCATTTAAACCGGTAACCCCAATATTAATTATCTTTTTGGATGTCATGTTCAATGAGGTTAAATTGACTGAGCAAACTGATGAAATCGTGATAATCCTTTTCAACCGTATCCTTATCGGATTTATACTTTTCCAGAATCTTTTTCCTGACTGCTTCAAAGTCAAGTCCTTTTTTCAGCATTTCGAGTACTTCCAGTCCGATAGGGTTCGCGGTGAAAGATTCACCCGTATCCGGGTTGAAGATAAAGCCGGAATCGCTGATGGCAATGTTCTTTTTAAGTTTCATATATGAGTTGCTAGTATTATTACAGGCTTATTTATTAATACACATATAAACAAATAAACCCTTATTTTGATCAAAGAAAAATACTATAAGGTGAATTTTCTTTTATATGCATACGCAAATTTCATTATTTTGTGTCAGATTTTGTGATTAAATGATAAGAAAACCACTTCCTGATCTGCTGCCATTTACCGTAGCCAGCCGATTTATATGTATTGGGTGCTGGTGGTTTCTATTATATCAGGAACCAGTGTACTCGTGTATTTATGGAAGAGAGTTGCCAATATTGCATAGGAATGAATCGGGTCATTCATGACTAATATCTTCTGTTGTTCTGATCCCGGCACAATACATACAAATTCCATTTCCTGTTTCCCAGGAGGAATTAACGATCTCATCGTAGTATTCCTGCGATATATATTGGGGAGTATATGTATGTCCCTGGTTTGAAAGATGACCGTAAAAAGCACGCAGATGGTTTCTGGATCCCTTGCATAGGTTGCTGAATACCAGCTCTATATCGATATTATCGACGTCTTCTAAACAAAGCTGAAGGTCGAAGATATCGAGGTCTTCAATGGTTTCACCGACAATAAGAGCATCAAGAAAAGATTGGTTGCCCAGTGCTGTCAATGTATTGTAAAGTTCCTGTAATTCCTGGTTTTGGAATATCCCTGTCTGATGGCCTGCTGCAGGGTCGTCTATTCCATATTTGTCGAGCAAGACCTTGATAGTTAACGTATGGACATTTTCTGATTTAGAAATATTATTGAATACCGGAATGCTGTATAGAGTATATAAGTACTCATAAACTTCCTGTGCCAGGATTTCTTCCTCCCGCATCATTACAAGATGGGCTTCTTCTTCAGGACTGACATCCTCATATGGCAGTGACATCAGGCAATTGGTGATGCAGGGTGCAAGGCTGTCGGACTTATTCTTAGCGTTTTCGATTTTGTCATCCCCCCCCGTATTAGTGATATCGTTCTTGTTTTCACAGGAATATGCAATAAGGCTTACCAGGATGAGGATGCTGATGCTGATAAATGTGCTTGTAATT
>JAGLYE010000255.1 GCA_023132505.1 Bacteroidales bacterium
GGAACACTGGAACACTGGAACACTGTAACCTTTTACTATCTTTGCATTTCCATGATAATTACCATAGACACGGCAGCAGGATTTTGCCCCGGCGTGAGGAGAGCCATCAAAAAGGCCGAGAATGAACTTGGTAAAAATGAGGAATTTTTCAGTTATGGCTCCTTGTTGCACAATGAATCAGAAATGCAGCGCCTTGAAGATGAGGGATTGAAAATTGCCTTAAAAGATGATCTGCGTAAGCTTGGAGGGAAAAAATTGCTCATCCGTGCACATGGCGAGCCCCCTGAAACATATAAATACCTGGAGGAGATTGGTGTAGAGGTTGTTGATGCCACCTGCGTGATAGTCAGGCGTTTGCAGCAGCATGTCAGCAGGGCTGCTGAAGATATGAAAAAGGTAAACGGGCAGCTGCTTATCTTTGGCAGAAAAGAGCACCCCGAAGTGATCGGACTGGCAGGAAATGCAAAAGGGATGGCTCTGATACTTGAGTCGAAGGATGAATTGGACATTGTTGACCTAAGCAGGCCGATAAGGCTGTTCTCGCAAACAACTATGGACGCCGATCAATATCTTTTTATTTCTGATACCATACAAAAGGGGGTCAGGGAGCAGCAGGAGGAGCCGGATTTTATCCGGTATGACAGCATCTGCCGGTATGTGACAGACCGTATTCCTTCATTGGAAAAATTTGTGGAAAGATCTGAGGTGATCATCTTCGTAAGCGGAAAAGAAAGTTCCAATGGTAAGAAATTGTATAATATTTGTAAAGATAAAAATCCAAAGACCTTCTTCATCTCAGAGCCGGATGAATTAAAACTGGAATGGTTTGACGGGGTGGCTGCTGTAGGCATCAGCGGTGCTGCATCCACACCCTTATGGTTAATGGAGGAGGTTGCAAGCAAAATAAGGGAGATAGTCTGATGTACCTGCAAAGCCTGAATATCACAAATTTCAAGAATTATGCGGAGGCAGCGACAGCCTTTTCGCCCAAGATCAATTGCTTTACAGGCGACAACGGCACAGGAAAGACCAACCTGCTGGATGCTATCCATTACCTCTCATTCTGCAAAAGCTATTTCAATCCCGTCGACACCCAGAATATCAAACATGAGGAAAACTTTTTTGCCATTCATGGCCAGTTTATCCGTAACGGCGATGCTTCTGATAAGGTGAGCTGTGTACAGAGAGCAGGGGAGAGGAAGTTGTTCAAACTCAACGATAAAACCTATGATCGTCTTGCCGATCATATCGGGGCCTTTCCGCTGGTGATGATCTCTCCCTACGACAGGGATCTCATCAATGAAGGCAGTGAGATAAGGAGAAAACTCATCGACAGTGTTATATCCCAGTTCGATAAAGTATACCTCGATGACCTGATCAATTATAACAGGGCTTTGCTGCAAAGGAATTCCCTGTTGAAACAATTCTACGACAGGCATTTCTTCGATCCTGCCATGCTGGAGATATGGGATGAGCAGCTTTCACGGCTGGGAAGCGAAATTTACAGCAAGCGTAAGGTCTTCATTGACCGTTTCATCCCGATCTTTCAAAAGTATTTTGATTTCATCTCTGCAGGGAAAGAGCAGGTGTCGGTCGAATATGAATCACACCTGCACGATGCTGAGCCGCGTCAATTGCTGGCATCAACACTGGGGAGGGACCGCATGCTCAAATACACCACGGCCGGTATCCATAAGGATGATCTGCGGTTTCGCATCTTTGACTATCCGGTGAAGAAATTCGGATCTCAGGGGCAGCAAAAGTCCTTCGTTATTGCTATCAAACTGGCACAATTCGACTATACCAAAGAGGAAAAGGGATATAAGCCGATCCTCCTTTTTGATGATATTTTCGACAAGCTGGATGATCACAGGGTGCAGCAGCTGATTAAGCTTGTGAGTGAGAATAATTTCGGACAGGTGTTCATCACCGACACCCAGCGCAGCAGGATTGAGAAAATCTTCAGTACTATCGATATCGACCACTTAATATTCAATGTGACAGATGGTATACTGTCGGAACCCGAAATCTAACAAATATGGCCAGACAATCAAATGAGCAACCACTGGGGGAAGTGATCCGCGAACTGCTGTCCTCATATCGCCTCGAAGGCAAGCTCAACCAGGCACGTATCATCGAAGCCTGGCCTGAGGTAACCGGCACAATGATCACAAAGCATACACGTGACCTCTACATCAAAGGCACCAAGTTATTCGTCAAACTGGATTCCCCTGCCCTGAAAAATGAATTGTCATATTCAAAGGGGCAGATCATCGATAGCTTAAACGGTGTAGTCGGCGGAAAGATCATTACTGATATTGTTTTTAACTAGGCTATAGGCGATGGGCGGTGGGCTATGGGTTGTAGGCTGTGGGCACCGCTTCCCCCATTTTGTTTAAACTATTTTTAACCTGAAGTGTGACATTTGTGTGTTTTCGGTATTAATAGTTAAAGACTACTACTATGGGAGATATCACAAAACTTGAAGTGTGGGAAATATCACTCGAATTAGCCACAACAGTTTATAAATTATCACAAAAGGGTGCCTTATCAAAAGACTTTTCATTTCGAGATCAGATAAGAAGAGCTGCAGTCAGTGTCTCCTCAAATATAGCTGAAGGTGCAGGATCAGGTTTTGACAAACTTGGGGTAAGATACTTTTATAATGCAAGAGGTTCCTGTGCTGAACTTAAAACTCAATTACTAATAGCTCAAAAAATTGAATACATTAATGACAATGAGTATAAAAAAATCTTGTCTCTGATTGAATCAATTATGAAGATGCTAAATAATTTGATTAACTATAGAAAGAATTTCAATAAAGGCAGATAGCTTTATTAAATCCACCACCCACCGCCT
>JAGLYE010000256.1 GCA_023132505.1 Bacteroidales bacterium
GCATATACGCAATATTATTTTCATCTTCATAATAACAGCCTTAAGCCTTACTGCCTGCAACAACCAGGATAGGGATAATGTCCACAATTTATTAAACACAGATCATCTGAAGCATCTATATACTGATGTGACCCTCGAAAATGGAAATGAGGCCGGAGTGATCAACATTTACAGTGAATACCCTGATTACGCTTATGCCGTTGAACCCAATGAGGGGTTTTCATGCGTCGATGATGTGGCAAGGGCATTAGTTTTCCTGTCAGCTTACACGAAAAACTGTAATGATCCGGAGATTGAGATAATGATCGATAATATGACAGGGTTCATTCTCAGTATGCAGGCTGAAAATGGATATTTCTACAATTTCCTCTGGGGCGATATGTCAATAAATAAAACTTATAAAACTTCTGTAGCTGAACCAAACTGGTGGTCGTGGCGAGCACTGTGGGCCCTGGGTGAAATATATCCAAAACTTAGTGGAGATCTTGCCCAAAGGACGAAATTTGCTACTGAACAGATCATAGAAACGGTAAAAGATAAGTACCTGGAGCTTCCCAAAGACACAATTCAATATGAGGGAATGACCCTTCCCAACTGGTTTCCTTCCGGTACAGCTTATGACCAATCGGCTATTCTGATGGTTGGAATGGAAAGCTATTACAATAACATTAAAAAGGATACCGCGCTTATTGCCCTGATCGAAAAGTTTGCAGAAGGCTTATTATTGACACAAAAAGGTGATCGTGATAACTTTCCTTATGGCGCTTATCTCAGCTGGAACAACCTCTGGCATTCCTATGGCAATACCCAGGCATATGCCATGCTCAGGGCTGGCAAACTACTTGGAAGAAATGATTTTATTGAATCTGCATTAACTGAGATAAATTATTTTTACCCCTACCTGATAAATGCAGGATACTTGCATCATATATACATAATTGAAAAGGAAGGTCAAATATGCGAAACGGGAAAAAGTATGTATCCGCAGATAGCTTATGGTATCAGGCCCATTGTATATGCATGTCTCGAAGCATATGATATTACTAAAGATAAAAAGTACGTCGATATGGCCCAGCAGGTGGCTTCCTGGCTGGCAGGCAACAATCCTGCAGCACAACAAATGTATGATCCGGAAACCGGCAGGTGTTTTGACGGAATTGGCTCGGAAAAAGAAGTAAACAGGAATTCGGGAGCTGAGTCTACTATTGAAGCCTTACTGATCCTACAGGCAATTAAAAATCATCCGGTCGCGGACATTAATAATATCTATGAATAATTTAAGCAGGATAATAGAGCTAAAAGACAAAAAAATTAAGGTTGACCTGAACAAACCGGTCTATAGGTGGCCGGGCAATCCCATCCTTACTCCTCACGATGTTAATAAATATTGGACTGCCCCGCACCTTCAGGTTATCACCACCCATAATGCAGGTATTGCTAAATACGACAATGAATTTATCATGTTATTCCGCTCACATTTGCGCAACGGAATATCCGTCCTGGGACTTGCCCGAAGCAGGAATGGTACAGAATGGCAGCCTGACAATCAAGTTGCATTCATGCCTTGTAGCAAAGACGACAAAGTGGGGGAGGGCATTGATATCGATACCATCATTGAGAACGAATCAGGAGGGGTAGAAGACCCGAGGATCACGAAAATCGGCGATACATTTTACATAACTTACAGCGCTTACCATGCTTATGAAAAGGACAGGGTCAGGGTTTCCCTGGCTTCCACCAGAGATTTCCGGGAATATACCAGGTACGGGCCATTACTGGATGTCGATATGAGAAATGTGGTGTTATTTCCTGAAAAGATCAATGGAAAATATATAGCATTAATGCGTCCAAATGATGCGACTGCATATCATACGGGGGGAACATTCAAACAGATCAGGATTGCTTATGCTGATGAGATCATATCAAATGACTGGAAAGTTGAACCTGAAGCTGTTATGAAGCAGGGTGGGGGACCGGGTTCATTTGCCGATAAGATCGGCCCCGGGGCACCCCCGATTAAAACCAGGCATGGCTGGATAAATATATTCCATGGCGTCAGAAGTACCATGGATGGGAGCCCTTATGTGCTGGGGGTTGCCCTTCATGAGATTGAAGACCCGGGAAAATTAAAAGTATCAAATATTCCCATTTTATTTCCAACGGCAAGTGATTGCATTGTGGGGGATCAGGATTATGTTCATGTGGCCCAGGTGGTTTTTACCTGTGGGGCGATCAGAAACGATGATGGCAGCATATATATTTATTATGGAGGGAATGACACGGTCATGAACCTGGGGGTGACGCATGAAGATGTATTGGTCGAATTATGCAGGAGATACCCGCAGGATGTGAAGTCAGGCATTCCCCTGTATCAGATGAAGATTGAAAATTGAAAGGCTTATAAACGTATTTTCAAAATGACATTCAAGACAGATAAATTGGTTTTCAGGCCCGGGGATGTGGACCTGAAACATTCTCCATTTAAAAAGGACCTTGATGCAGAAACCTTTGTGCTTGGTGCTTTTAACCCGGGGTTCACAAGCTTGCCAAATGGTAATCTGTTGATCATGGTACGGGTGGCAGAAGCTTTGAAAGAGCCTGTTATTGGTAAGAATATTCATGCCATCGCATGGAGTTCTGAAGGGTATCACCTGGAAGCATATCCGCTGGATGAAGTTATAAGGGATGATCCGAGAAAATTCACACTTAAAAAATATCTGCCGACTGCGGTAATGGGGCTTACATCTCTTTCGTGGCTATTGCCTGTTGAATTATCCCCGGATGGTTTGGAGGTGCTTGAAATACATTACGATAAGATTATTTCGCCCGACCGTAGCAGCCAGGAATACGGGATAGAGG
>JAGLYE010000257.1 GCA_023132505.1 Bacteroidales bacterium
ACCGGCCTGTTTCTTGTCAGGGGAAAGAAGGGCATTACCGGAAGAGGCGCCTGGCTGACCATTCTTGGCATTCTTATCCCCCTTGTTTACTTGTTAATTTATTTTTACTAATATGCAGGAACTGATCTTTTTTATCGTATTTGTCGTATGGTACGCAGGCGCCCTGATCGTAGCCGAAAGGATAGGCAAGAAAAGCAAATTGGGTGAGGAGTGGACCTTCTTTATAGGGTTTATATTTACACCAATTATTTCAGCAGCCATAAGCCTTATGCTCTATAATAAACAACAGGCATAATTCATTTTACATTTTACATGTAACATTTTACATATAACATTGACCATCAACCCTGAACCTTGCACCCTGAACCCTGCACCCTGTATCCTACACAATCCCAAAATCCATCTGCTTCCTCTGCAGATCAATCTTTTTTACCTTGATCCTTACCTGGTCGCCTAACTTATATTGTTGTCCGTAACGTGATCCGATCACTTGGTAATTATCCTCATCGAGGTAATAGAAATCATCTTCCAGATCTTGTAACCTGACCATTCCCTCACATTTATTTCCTATGATTTCAACATAAATACCCCACTTACTGACACCTGAGATAAGTCCCTCAAATTCCTGGCCTATCTTGTCGAGCAGAAACTCAGCTTGCTTATATTTAATAGATTCTCTCTCAGCCCCAATAGCACTTCGTTCCATAAGGGAACAATGCACACATTTGTCTTCATATACCTGCTTACTGACAGAAGAACCACCTTCGAGATAATGTTCAAGCAGGCGATGGGTCATCAGGTCGGGGTAACGGCGGATAGGGGAGGTAAAATGTGAATAATATTGAAAGGCCAGACCATAATGGCCGATGTTGTCTGTTGAATATTCAGCCTTTGCCATGGTGCGGATGGCAATAGTCTCGATCATGTTTTCTTCCCCCTTGCCGGCAATTTGCTTAAAAAGATCATTGAAAGATTTAGCCAGGCTTTCCTGTGAGCTGATCTTCAATGAGTATCCCAACTTACCAAGGAACTGAATAAATGTATTCAGCTTTTCGGGTGAAGGCGTATCATGAACTCTATAAATGAATGTCTTTGGTTTTTGCTGTGCCCTTTTCTTTCCTATAAATTCAGCCACCTTTTTATTGGCAAGCAACATAAAATCCTCTATCAGTCTGTTCGATTCTTTTTGCTCTTTGATATAAACACTAATCGGCGTACCGTCTTCATCGAGCTTAAATTTAACTTCCTGGGTAGCAAAGTTGATAGACCCTTTTTTAAAGCGCTCATCCCTTAATTTTGAGGCCAGGCCGTGAAGAACCCCTATTTCATCAGCATACTCCCCCTTGCCTTTTTCAATGATCTGTTGTACTTCTTCATAGTCAAAACGCCTGTCGGAGTTGATCACCGTACGCCCAAACCATTGATTGATAAGCTTTGCATTTTTATCCAGTTCAAAAACAGCTGAAAAGCAAAGCTTATCTTCATTGGCCCTGAGAGAGCACACATTATTAGACAGCTTTTCCGGCAACATGGGAATCACCCGGTCAACCAGATAAACCGAAGTAGCTCTTTTGTATCCCTCCTCATCCAGCTGTGTTCCCGGTTTTACATAATAACTGACATCGGCTATGTGTACACCAACCTCCCAGTTTCCCGATTTTAATTTTTTAAGAGAAAGCGCATCATCAAAATCCTTGGCGTCTGCCGGGTCGATAGTGATGGTCCAGACATTTCTGAAGTCCTTACGCTTTTTATATTCCCCGTCAGGTATTTTCCCGGGAATACCCTCTGCTTCCTTCTCAACATTTGCAGGAAACCCAAGAGGAAAATCATGCTCGGCCAGAATAGATTGCATTTCAACATTGTGTTCACCAGGCTTGCCCAGCACATCTGTGATTTCACCGAAAGGGTTTTTAGAATGTTCAGGCCACTCGGTAATACGCGCAACCACCTTTTGTCCGTTACGTGCACCCTTAAGGCTTTCCAGGGGGATGAATATATCAACAGGCATATTCCTGCTGTCGGCAATCAGAAAGGCAAACTTTTTAGAGATTTCCACAATTCCCACATATTGTTCTTTAGCCCGACTTATGATTTCCACGATCCGTCCTTCAGGTTTCCTGTCTTTGCGTTTCGGGAAAAGCTGCACTTTTACCAAATCCCCATGCAGTGCATGGTAAGTATTATTTGGAGCGATAAATATATCATCACTGTCGTTTTCCGGAATGATATAAGCTTTACCGGTGTTTTTCATGTCAACAATACCAGAAATGGTATTTGAAAAATGCCGTTCTTCCTTTGCCCAGCTTGCATTGAGTCTTAACTTACCGGGTCTGAGTTCTTCCAGGGCCTCTTCTTTAAGAAGCTCAGCAAGTATTGTATTCACAAGGTCGCGCCCGGCCTTATCTTTGATGGTAAGTCTGGCTGAAACCTGCTTGTAATTAAAAACCCTTAAGGGGTCTGCGGTAAAAATGCTCAGTATATTATTGCGGAGCAGGTTCTTGCCACCCCGTCCACGATTTTTCTTTCCCTTTTTAACCATAACGAATTATTAATTTTTTGCTCCGGGAATAGCCCGGATGAGGTTTTTGGTGTATTCTGTTTGCGGATTCATATAAACATCGTCAGCATCGCCCAGTTCGACAATTTTTCCGTTTTGCATTACAGCCATCCTGTCCGACATGTACTTTACCACCGATAAGTCGTGGGAAATAAAAATATAGGTCAGGTTCAGCTCTTGCTTTAGCTTATTCAGAAGGTTCAGCACCTGGGCCTGAACCGAAACATCCAGTGCTGAAACAGATTCATCACAAATAATAAATT
>JAGLYE010000258.1 GCA_023132505.1 Bacteroidales bacterium
CTCGCCAGAAACCAGGTGCCATAGTTCTTCAGGTCGATGGTTGATTTGGCACCTTCAAAGTCGTCGATATAGGATGTCCCGGTTTTACCAATGGCACGTGAATGCCCGGGAAGAAACTGGGCAAATTCAGCATTAACGCTAATCATCGAAGTGGCTTTGGTTTCAATAAATGGTATCGCATCAACCATTTTGGTGAGGAACCTCGACTCCGTCTGATAATTCAAGTCAAGCCCCCAGATGGTATTGTTTATCGGGTCATTGCCATAACTGACTTTTTGTGTAAGGGGTCTTTCACGAAGATTCAGGATGGTACCCCCCATCAGAAAATTGGGATTGAATGCATGTTCAACCCGAGCGCCCATCAAACGCTTTGTCTGAATGTTGAACAAAGTATTGTTTTCCATGGAAACATTGATGGGAGTTCCTGAATTCAGGATACCTTCGTTAATGATACGTACACGCCCTAGGGTGTAGTCAACAGTATAATCGACATTTTCAGTAAGTGTACGGCCACCTGCAGTCACTCTTACTGATCCCCGTGGAACATTGAATGCATTCAGGCTGATTTCCGAACCCGACGATGATTGATAGAACCCTTCCATGATATATTTGTTCTTATCCGGGAATTGCTCTGCGCCTGTTTTAGTCAAAGTATATAGTGAGTCATAACAATAACGGTTTGCCAGGGATGAATCCCCTCCATTGATTATGATCTGGTTCCGGAGATAACTGCCAAAAGGTTCAAGTACGGTAAAGAAGATCTTCCCGTTAGATGATTGCATTGTACCTCCGTTAGTAGCAGCACCGTCAATAAAGTCAAAAAGACCATCATCAGGAGGGTTTAATTGTTGGTTCAAATTGTCAAGATTAAAAACCTTTAACAGCGGTACTCCTTTTATGTTCTCAGGCCCTTCAACAAAGTAACCTGTTGGCACACCATTGTCGTTGCCGGAATACAGGATATTCATTATGAATTTTTCTTTGCTTACCTGGTAGGCCCCGATTGAATAGATGTTTTTCATCATCAGGTTCCACATGGGAACGCGTGTGTTCAGTGATGTGCTTTTAAGGAGCTTTACAGAAAGGCAGGCGGGGGCAACCACTCCCTGATCGGAAAATTCACCTACCTGGAATATTGAGCTGTCCTGCCCGATCACAGAGTATTGAAAGGCAACAGCCAGTGTTTGGTCGGAATTCAGTGTTGTATTCAGAGAAATAAAACCCAGCTTGCTGTTAACAGTATATTCCGATTGATTCAACTTACGGGCTACTTCCACTTTTTCAAAATCAACACCCGGATCAAACCCCAGACTCTTTAAATAATTTGAAACAGTATTGATGTCACGAATCTTAGCCGTATCCAGATCAAGTAATAAGGTGTTTGAATTGTTTGATGGCAATGTCCTTCCCGGAATGGGGTCAACGTTAGAATTATATATCACCTTGTTCTCACCAAGGTCTTGAAAGGCAACAATGTTTCTGTTTTGTGTGACGGCAGCACCGATATTGGTCACCCAAACCTCAACCTTGGTAATGTTAATGTCGGACATTAACAGCGGAAGCTCTGAAAGTGCCAGTTCATATTTATCCCTGAAGTATTGTGACAGGAAGAAATGTTTATTCTCATCATAATCAACTGCGGTGAGATAGAAATCATTGGATTGTGCTCCCCCTTGTACGGTAACCTGGGAGGTTTCGCTTTGCTGCTCAGAATAAACTGCAGTAACCATTGTTCTTCCGAACTGCAGTTTGGTTTTGATCCCGAATAGGCTTTGATTGCCGGTGATCAGTGAGGTATTAAGCGGCAGGGATACATTACCTGCTTCGATGAGTTTGATGATCTCATCCTCTTTCCCTTCATATTTCAACT
Organism: Bacteroidales bacterium; assembly: GCA_023132505.1. Taxonomy (GTDB): domain Bacteria; phylum Bacteroidota; class Bacteroidia; order Bacteroidales; family B18-G4; genus B18-G4. The sequence goes on from JAGLYE010000258.1 coordinate 1,871, forward strand.
GAAGTTTGTTTTCAAAATCGAATGTTGCTTCCGTGTTGTAATTTGTACGGAATTCGATTTTGTCCCCGATCTTGGCCACCACGTTCATCTGGATCTTCATATCGAAGTCGAAGTTGGTGGTTCTTCGCTGCCTTACATTCAGGGTAGGGTTATCAGTTTTATTGTTCATGATCCCGAAGATCAGTTCTGCAGATCCCTGGGGACGGATATCGATGGTGTTATTTCCAAAGATGGTTTCAAAGAACTTACCGCCGATATAGATCTTTGGGATGATTCCATCTCCCCGATCAACACCGGTAGAAGACTGCGATCGTTGTTTCCAGTAACTGCGTACAGAGTTCTTTAATTCAAAATCCTGGTATTCATCAAAGGACATATAAGTGGGGTTCCTGTAATTCAGGTCTCCGATCTTATTTTGAAACTGATACTGGTTGGTTTCAGGGTCATACTCTATTTCAGTTTGCAGGTTGGAAGGGTTGCCCATATAAAGCCCGTGGGTGTCTGATGGGATGTACAACAGATCATCATTGTCGGTAAATGGATAGATCAAAATAACGGGAGATGTAGTGTCCGGCTCAATGGTATCAGGGGGTAACCAGGGTACTGCAATAGTCTCATCACCGCTTCCAACAGCTGAAGTTTCCCATACGATGGAGAACAAGGAAACAAAAACAAAAAAAGCGAACAGATATTTAATTATCCGTATCAATTATCCATGTTAGTTTTTCGTGCCCCGGGGGCGGTGTTGTGCAAATAAATATGCCTCAAGGCCTTTAGGAAACAACAATTATAGAAGTTTCAGGGCTTCCCTGATAAGCTCTTCAACTGTGAGCGTAGATTCTGAGTTCTTATCTTTAATACCGGTAAATGCTTTGTCTAGCGCCTTTTCAGATTGTTTCCTGTTAAACCCTAATGAGGTCAATCCTGTTAACGCATCATT
>JAGLYE010000259.1 GCA_023132505.1 Bacteroidales bacterium
CCCGAGGTGAATGAATACTATCTCGGACAAATGATCTATTTCTTTGAAATGAGCTGTGCTGTCAGCGGGTATATCCTCGGTGTAAATCCCTTTGACCAACCAGGGGTTGAAGCATATAAGAAGAATATGTTCGCATTACTCGGAAAACCGGGCTTTGAGAAAGAAACCAAAGCCATTAATAAGCGGATCAAGAATGATTAAACCCATTGATCTGCTTACTTCTTATCAATCTTATCCACTAATTGTTCGATCACTGCCGGAAAGTGTGTATGTTCCAGAGCATGGATCTTTTCAGCAATACTTTCCGGAGTATCATTGGGAAGGATCTTAAAGACTTTCTGGAATATTATCTCCCCTTCATCATATTTTTCATTCACATAATGGATGGTGATACCGGTTTCTTTCTCACCGGCCTCAATCACAGCCTGGTGAACTTTATCGCCGTACATTCCCTTACCTCCAAATTTAGGAAGAAGAGCAGGGTGGATGTTGATAATATGATTGGGCCAGCTCTTGAGAAGATTCTCAGGGACAAGCCATAGAAAACCAGCCAGCACAATATAGTCAATCCCAATATCACGAAGGATATCATGTACTTCTTCTGTTTCATAAAACAGCTGCCTGTTGAACACATACGCCGGGATATCCATAGCTACTGCACGTTCGAGGACATAAGCACCTTTATTATTAGATAATACCAGTGTAACTTCTATTTCTTTATTATCTCTGAAATACTCAATGATCTTTTGTGCGTTGCTTCCACTGCCAGAGGCAAAAATGGCTATCCTTTTCATTGTTTTATGTTTAGCCTGATAATCATATTCGTATTTGAGTAATGCTTCAAAGTTACATTTTATGGTTATAAGCATCATTTTTTTATATCATATTTGAGGGTTATTTCATAAATAGCTGTTCTTAAGATCCTTACAAATTACAAACATCAAAATTATTACATTTCTTTTGGTTTTTCATGTGAAAATTGCTTTCTTTGCAGCCTTGTATAACCAAAATTTGAAAGTTATGTCTGACATTGCAACCAGAGTAAAATCTATTATCGTTGACAAACTCGGAGTTGACGAAAATGAAGTTACCACTGAAGCTAGCTTCACCAATGACCTTGGTGCTGATTCACTGGATACCGTTGAGTTGATCATGGAATTCGAAAAAGAATTCAATATTGCTATTCCTGATGATCAGGCTGAAAAGATCGGATCTGTTGGAGAAGCGATCAAATATATTGAAGACAACGCAAAATAAGAACTTATACCCTGCTGCATGGAGCTGAAAAGAGTAGTTGTAACAGGTTTAGGAGCCCTGACCCCATTAGGCAATACCGTAAAGGATACCTGGAACGGCATGGTCAACGGACTTAGTAGTGCCGATGATATTACCCATTTCGACGCCAGCGAGTTTAAAACAAAATTTGCTTGCGAGGTAAAGGGGTTTAATGCCCTTGATCATTTCGACCGCAAGGAAGCCCGTAAATATGACATGTACGCGCAATATGGGCTAGTCTCATCTGAACAAGCTGTTGTTGATTCCGGTTTAGACCTGGATAAGATCAACAAAAATCGTATAGGTGTGATCTGGGCATCCGGCATCGGAGGGATCAAGACCTTCCAGGATGAGATGATGGGATGGGCACAGAGAGGCGGAGTACCCCGATTTAACCCGTTCTTCATCCCCAAGATGATCGCCGACATTGCTGCCGGGCATATTTCGATCAAGTTTGGGTTCAGGGGACCTAACTACGCTACTGTTTCAGCATGTGCCTCTTCTGCCAACGCCCTTGCCGATGCGTTTACCTATATCCGTTTGGGCAAAGCTGATGCTTTCGTTGCCGGTGGCTCAGAAGCATCCATAACCGAAGGTGGTGTTGGTGGGTTCAATGCCATGCACGCCATCTCAACAAGAAATGATGATCCCAAAACCGCCTCACGTCCATTCGATAAGGACCGCGACGGATTTATTCTGGGAGAAGGCGGCTGTGCCATCATTTTTGAAGAATATGAGCATGCCATAAAAAGGGGGGCAAAGATCTATGCAGAAGTAGCTGGAGCCGGATTATCGGCTGATGCATACCATATGACCTCTCCGCATCCTGAAGGATTGGGAGCCAGTCTTTCAATGCAAGCAGCACTGGAAGATGCCGAAATGAACCCGGAAGAAATCAGTCATATCAACACGCATGGTACGTCTACACCTCTTGGTGATTTATCAGAGCCCCTTGCCATTAAATCTTCATTTGGGGATCATGCATACAATATCAACATCAATTCCACCAAGTCGATGACCGGTCACTTATTGGGTGCAGCCGGGGCCGTTGAAGCCATTGCCACCATTTTGGCAATCCAAAATAATGTAATACCTCCGACGATCAACCATTTTACTGATGATCCCGGCATTGATAACAAATTGAATTTCACTTACCACAACGCACAGGAAAGGGTTATCAATGCAGCATTGTCAAACACTTTCGGATTCGGAGGGCACAATGTTTCTCTGATCTTTAAGAAGTTCGACAAGTAAACATATTTTGAGCTTTCTCAAAAAATCTTCATCCCATCCATCTACCGGTAAAGACCTTCAGCGGTCGATAAAGAATATTTTTGGCTTTCATCCTGGAAACCTCCATCTTTACAGGCTGGCTTTCAGGCATAAATCTGCCAATAAGGATGTTAATGGAATCAAGATCAACAATGAGCGCCTTGAATATCTTGGGGATGCTATTCTCGACTCCGTGATTGCAGAATACCTGTTCAAAAAATTTCCTTA
>JAGLYE010000026.1 GCA_023132505.1 Bacteroidales bacterium
GGACTTGCTTATCCTTTTTTCCTGCTTATTAACCTGCTGTTTTTTCTTTATTGGATGATCAGGGGCAGAAGGAAACTGATGCTATCCCTGATTGTCATACTCATTGGCTACCAGCCGCTTGTCATGCATGTCCAGATCCTTCCCGGCCGGGAGGCTCCGCTTGATGGCACAATGAAAATTCTCAGCTATAATGTGCAGAATATGGCACATAGTAATGTAGGCATTGAAGCAGCTGAAATAAGGAGCGGTATACTTACTTTCATTGGATCACAAAAGGCAGATATTGCCTGTATACAGGAATTCTCTGCCAGAGGCAGTGACTTTGAGGGTGTCTTCGAAGAAATGAAGAGCCTGACCCACTATACTTATTGCTATTACGAGAATTACAATCCCAAAAAGTTATACCGGATCGACGCCATGGTGATCCTGAGTAATTATCCGGCAGCAGGCACCAATACCCTTACGATTCCGGGTGAATATCATCACTTCGGTCTTTATGCAGACCTTGTTGATCAGAAGGATACCTTCAGGGTTTATAACCTGCATCTCGAATCTGTTCGCCTTCAGCATGAAGATTACCAGTTTGTGGAAGACATCAGTAAGGGTCAAACAGAAAAAGGAACCCTAGAGGAGGGCTCAAAAAGTATATTGCGGAAGCTGCATTACGCTTTTAAGATCAGGGCAAAGCAAACGGCCGTGGTTGTAGAAAGCCTTGCTGAATGCCCATATCCTGTAATTATTTGCGGTGATTTCAATGATACTCCCCTATCCTATGCCTATCGTAAAATATCCGATGGCCTTGATGACGCATTTGTTGATGCCGGCCACGGCCTTGGAAATACATTTGCAGGCAAGCTTCCCCCATTATTCCGCATCGATTTCATCCTTTACTCTCCGGCTTTTCGATCCTTTGAGTTTAATGTCCACAAAATCCCTTTATCTGACCATTATCCTGTAACAGTTTTTTTGGAGAGGGAATAATGACCTCCTTTTCCTATTTTTGCAAAAAGCCCGGAAAATGAAGTTTAAGCTGACCTCAGATTTCAAGCCAACCGGCGACCAGCCGGAAGCCATCGCTCAACTGATTGATGGGATTCGCAGGGGTGATCCTGCACAAGTCCTGCTTGGGGTGACCGGTTCGGGTAAGACTTTTTCCATTGCCAATGTCCTGAATGAGGTTAACCGGCCTGCTCTGGTGCTTAGTCACAATAAGACCCTTGCAGCCCAATTATACGGTGAATTCAAGCAATTCTTCCCTGAAAATGCCGTAGAGTATTTTGTTTCTTACTATGACTATTATCAACCAGAGGCTTACCTCCCTGTTACCAACACATATATTGAAAAAGACCTATCTATCAATGAAGAGATAGATAAGTTAAGATTGAGCACATCTTCCAGTTTGCTTTCGGGAAGGCGTGATGTGATCGTGGTTTCCTCCGTATCCTGCATTTACGGTATTGGGAATCCCGACGACTTTACACGAAATGTTACCCGAATCCGGCTTGGAGAAAAGCTAAGCCGTAATAAATTCCTTTTCCAGCTGGTGAACAGCCTCTATTCGAGAACTGAAAATGATTTCAGCAGAGGGCGTTTCAGGGTTCGTGGAGATACTGTTGATATTTATCCCGCCTATGCCGACTTTGCCTTCAGGATCATCTTTTTCGGGGAAGAAGTGGAAAGTATTGAAACCTTCGACCCCGTGAACAACAAAGGAATCAGCCGGCTTGACAGTGCTTCCATATACCCTGCCAATGTATTTGTTACTTCACCGGATAAGATGAAGGAATCTCTCATGGATATCCAGGATGACATGGTCAGGCAGGTAGCTTATTTCAAAGAATCAGGCAAACACCTGGAAGCCAAAAGGCTCGAAGACCGTGTATCCTATGATATTGAAATGATGCGTGAACTGGGGTACTGTTCCGGAATAGAAAACTATTCCAGGTATTTCGATGGCAGGGAACCCGGCTCAAGACCATTTTGCCTGATCGATTATTTCCCCGATGACTTACTGCTTATCATCGATGAAAGCCATGTTACCATCCCACAGGTACGAGCCATGTACGGAGGCGACAGGTCGCGGAAACAGACCCTGGTTGAATATGGTTTCAGATTGCCATCAGCCATGGATAACAGGCCATTGAAGTTTGATGAATTTGAGCGTGTAACCGGCCAAACCATTTATGTCAGTGCAACGCCGGCAGATTATGAACTTCAAAGATCAGAAGGTGTTGTGGTAGAACAGCTGATCAGACCGACAGGATTGCTGGATCCGGAAATTGAAGTCAAGCCCTCCACCAACCAAATTGACAACCTGCTGGATGAAATTGACAAAGTGATAAAAAAAGGTGACAGGATACTGGTAACCACCCTTACCAAGCGCATGGCCGAAGAGTTGACAAAATATCTTACGAACCTCAACATCAAGTGCCGGTATATTCATTCAGAGGTGAATACACTGGACAGGGTGGAGATATTGCGTGGCCTGCGTCTCGGTGAATTTGATGTGCTGGTTGGTGTTAACCTGCTCAGGGAAGGGCTTGACCTGCCGGAAGTAGCCCTTGTGGCCATACTGGATGCCGATAAGGAAGGTTTTCTGCGCTCAGAAAGGTCGCTTACACAAACAGCAGGGCGCGCAGCAAGAAACCTGGAAAGCAAAGTGATCATGTATGCAGACAAGATCACTGATTCGATGCAGAAAACCATCGACGAAACAGACAGAAGAAGGAATAAACAGCTCAAGTACAATGAAAAGCATAATGTTACCCCAAGTACTATCAAAAAGTCTGTAGAAGCAATTTTGGGGCAGACGGCCGTAATAAATGCACTGAAAAGGGAAAAGCATGCATACATTGAAAAAGGTGATAACGAGATAGCAGCCGATCCTGTAATTAAATATATGGACCAGCACCAGCTTGAAAAGGCCATCTATAAAACCCGGAAAGAAATAGAAACTGTGGTCAAAGAGCTAAATTTTGTAGAAGCAGCGCGGCTCAGGGATGAAATGATAGAAATGGAAAAGTTATTGGAACAAATAAAAAGTGAACAAGCTTAAATTATGATAGCAGAAACGAGGATTACGGATATCATGTGGGAGGCTGTTAAAGCATCCGTTGAAGCCGGAAAAGCCATAATGAAGGTCTATGAAACAGATTTTTCTGTAAGTAATAAGTCTGATAACAGTCCTTTGACTCAGGCAGATATGGAGTCACATGCCATTATCAGCATGGTGCTTGATGCAACGAACATCCCAATATTAAGTGAAGAAGGTAAAGATATTCCTTATTCTGAACGTAAAGACTGGCCAGTTTTCTGGTTGGTTGATCCCCTCGATGGCACCAAGGAGTTTGTCAACAGGAATGATGAATTCACAGTAAATATCGCCCTGATAGAAAATTCATACCCCCTGGCCGGAGTGATTTATATCCCGGTGACCGATGAACTCTTTCTCGGCCTTCCGGGCAGAGGTGCACTTAAATTCGAGCATGCAATGAACCTCATTGGTGACTGCGAAAACCTTAGTAAGCTCCTGAAGTCAGGTAAGCAGCTTCCTGTTAATCAAGATACAAGGCCCTATACGGTTGTTTGCAGCCGCTCCCATATGTCAGCTGAGACAGAAGCATTCATAGAAGAGTTAAAAAGCCTGCACGGACAAATAGATTATGCCTCACGCGGGAGTTCACTTAAACTTTGCATGCTGGCTGAAGGAAAAGCAGATATGTATCCACGCTTTGCCCCTACCATGGAATGGGATACGGCTGCCGGCCAGGCCATTGCTGAATCTTCCGGTGCCAGTGTCGTTCATGCACACAGCGGCAGAAGGTTACAATACAATAAAAAGGAACTCCTGAACCCCTGGTTTATTGTGAAGCGTTAAACCCGGGTAAAAAAAAAGCCCCATCATTTCTGACAGGGCTTCGAATATCAAATAAATCTTTTATTGTGTTTCTTCGACGCTTACCAGTTCAACATCAAAAACAAGAGTTGAATATGGCGGGATGCTTCCGCTGTTGCGAGATCCGTAAGCAATTTCCGAAGGAATGACCAATGTTGCCTTTCCACCTTCACTCATCAGGGCAATTGCTTCGTCCCATCCTTTGATCACCTGTCCGCCACCCAGACGGAAAGAGAATGGTTCGCCCTTTTCCACGGATGAGTCAAATACAGTACCATCAAGCAAACGGCCTGTGTAGTGAACATTTACGGTATTTCCCGGCATGGCCTTCTTACCTTCTCCTTTTTCTGTTTCTATATAATAAAGACCTGAAGCCGTAGGTGCAACAGTTATTCCGTTTTCTCTAATGTAATTATCACGTTCTGTTTTTTCAGCATTCTTGCGCTGATCTTCAATAAGCTGCTGCTGTGCCTGCTTTGCTTGTCTTTCTTTATCATAGGCTTCCTTTGAGCGCATGCTCACAAGTTCCACTTCATAAATAATGGTTGAATACGGCGGGATCATCTGTCCTTTAGCTTCTGCGCCATAGGCAATTTGCTGGGGAACGATCAATGTGGCTTTCCCGCCTATCTTAAGCATTCCAACACCTTCTTCAAGTCCCCGGGTATCGACGTTCTGGCCATATTGGTACTCAAATGGTTCCCCCCTGTCAGAAGTAGAAAATATTTGGGTTCCATCCACCAGTTTTACCGTAAGATTTATACTTACCATTTCTTCAGCCTTTGGATATGCTCCTTTTCCTTTTTTCTCTTCAATAAAGATCAGACCCGACTCCAGCGGTTCGACAGTAATATTATTTTCTTCCAGATATGCAATAAATTCAGCTTCAGCTTCAAGCCTCCTTGCTTCAAGGGCTTCGGCATCATCTTTTTCTTTTTGTTCCCTGTTGACAAAGTCATGCAGCTTCACTTCAAAAGTCATAAAGCTTCCCGGAGTAACAAATGGAGGAAGTTCCGGAGCGCGTGCAATGACGAGGTAAAAGGAATCAGCACTCATCCTGAAAGAAGCACTGTCGCCTTTACTCATCATCATAATACCTTCAAAAAGGTCTCCTTTGAAATAGGGTGAATCAAGTGGAAAGGTCAAGCCATCGGGTATCCTTTTGCTGTCAAACAGAACTGTGTCATCAACTCCATAGACCATATCCAAAGTAATAAAATCTCCTACCTGGGGCTTATCCCCATCATTCTGGACGAAAAATTTATATTCCAGACCTGAATCGGCTTTTTTATATGCATTGCCGCAAGATGCCAAAAATAACACGGCCATTGCAAAGACCGCTAAGTTTTTTAAATACTTCATTGGTGTTGTTTTAATTAATTTGTTTGTTTTAAATTTAATAGTTCAATATCATAAATTAAGGTTGTTTTACCGGGGATCAAATTCCCATCCCCAACCAAACCGTAAGCGAGATGCGAAGGTATAATAAATTTTGCTTTGTCTCCAGCATTCAGTAATAAAATGCCTTCTTCCAAACCGCTGATTACCTCTCCTTTGCCAATTAAGAAAGACAGAGAGCCATTCTGTTCCGAACTATATACAATATCTCCGGTGATCACCCTAATATTATAGTTGATGATTGCAATCATTCCTTCTTTGGCAGGCTTGCCATTTCCTTCTTTATAGATCATGTAACGTAATCCGCTGCCACTCTCTTTCATTTCCCATTTATAGCGACGAAGAAAATCTTCAATATGCTGACTTTCAGTCTTAACAACATGTCGGTTGGCCTCCATCAGGGGTTCTTTATAGTCTTTCTTGCCGGGCCTGTTAGTTTTAGGTGTTTCACTATTGCATGCGTTGAATAGTGTGACGCTAATGATCAATACCAAAGAATATAATACAGGGTTCTTCATAAGGCAATCAGGAATCATCGGTATTAAGAAGCGGCTCCTTGTATACAACCAGGAGTTCTTCCAGTTGGGCTATTGCTTTTTCGAGGGATTCATAGGCATCACCACCGGCAGCATTCCTGTGTCCGCCTCCATTAAAGTGGTTCTTAGCTATTTCATTGACTGAAAAAGGTCCTTTTGACCTGAACGAAAGCCTGATCTTTCCTTTACGCTCAGTGAGCAGCACGGCCATCACAATTCCTTTTATCGAAAGCGCGTAATTCACAATCCCCTCCGTATCCCCTACCTGGAAGTTAAAGCGATCCAGGTCTTTACGGGATAATGCAATGTAGGCAGTGGCAAATTCCAGGCGGACAACCAGTTTTTCACTCAGTGAAAAGCCCAGAAGACGTAGCCTGTCCTCCGAGAAAGTATCATAAACCTTCCGGTGGATCCATTCTGCATCAATCCCACTTTGAAGTAGCTTTGCAGTCACCTGAAAAGTTTCCGGGCGGTTACAGGCAAAGCTGAATGAGCCCGTATCTGTCATTATGCCAACATAGAGGCATGTAGCGATATCTTTTGTAATGGCCTGATCGCTAGCAATTTCAGTAATAAAATCATAGATCATCTCCGCCGTTGAGGAGGTTTGTGTTGTTGTATACAGAAATTCGAATGCTTCTGTCTCCGGCTCGGGATGGTGATCGATCATCATCTTTGGCACATCTGAAAGCTTCAGCAGATCCTGCAGGCTTCCCGAGCGATGAATTGCATTGTAATCCAGGCAAAAAATAAACTCTGCGCCTGTAAATGCCGATTTGGCAAGTTCCCTTTCTTCCTCTAAAACAATAATATGCTCATTTCCAGGTAGCCAGGATATAAATTCCGGATACTTATTTGGCACAATTACACTGACATTTTTCCCAATTCCACTTAAATAATGATACAGGGCCAGGGAAGACCCGATAGCATCACCGTCAGGGTTGGAATGCGTAGTAACTATAATATTGTTACTACGGGCAAGTAATGCGAATAACTCAGATATATTATTGATTTTCAATGAAAAATGATTGTTGATAAAATATTTCGGCACAAAGTTAACTAAAAGAGCGAATTATGTATTTAACGTAAGTCATATATTATTATTTTTGCGCATCATTAATTTAAAATGAACATTATGAATGGAAATAAAACACTGATCATGATAAAGCCGACAGCCGTGCGTAAGGGCTACATTGGTCCCATTATGGGCAAAATTGCTGAAGGAGGCTTTAAGATCAAAGCAATGAAATATACAAGATTAAGCCTTGAGCAGGCAAAAGCTTTTTATGCTGTCCATAGCGAACGGCCGTTTTATGGTGAGCTGACCGGGTTTATGTCGTCAGGGCCTATTGTTGCAGCCATTCTTGAAAAGGAAAATGCTGTGGAAGCATGGCGTAACTTTATTGGGGCCACCAATCCGGCTGAAGCTGCAGAAGGAACTATCCGTAAACTTTATGGTACTTCCCTTGGTGAAAATGCCGTACATGGCTCCGATAGCGATGAAAATGCCGGAATAGAAGGTGATTTCTTCTTTTCAGCAACAGAAATATTTTAATTTATTATTCCGGGACATATTCACTAAAGCTCCCGTCACGGTAGAAAAACACGATCTTATCGATAGTTTTTGAGCCGGCAGCAGACTCCCTGTTGCCGGTTTTTGCTTTTTTAGGCCTAAGCTTTGCCTCAACAGCCATTTCCTGGGTTTTTTCTGTCACTTCCTCTGTATCTGAATCCAATTCAATGCTGGTTTGATGGCCTTCTTTCACATTATTACCACTAATATCCTCATTGAATTGTAAAACCTCTCCCTTTCCGGTCAATAACCAATCTGCATTTATTTCAGGATAGCTATCAATTATTTTAGTAATAAAATCCAGGCTCGGTTTATTTCGGCCCGATAAAACATGAGATACACTTGAGCGCTGTACACCGATCTCATCGGCGAACTGAGATGCACTCATTTTCTTCATTTTTAGCAGTCGTGATATTCTTTCAATCATTGTTTACAATAGTAACAAAGGATAAATTGTGTTTACAAATATACAAAATATATTCGTTACATGTGTGATTCGCTTATTGGTTACAAATGTAATCAAGCATTCATGACTAAGATTCGTATTTTAATTTATTATTATACTGCACATTAAGTATGTTATAACAATGAAATGAAAAAAATTTGATTAACTTAATGTTATACTTTAAATACATTCTGTATATAACTGAGTTGTAAGGTACATTGATAATATATTCACTCTATTTTTACTAAATTTTACAATTGTTAATATAATGATCATAATCATAATTAATATACATAAGTAAACGAATACTTATTTTACTGTGATACTGTGTGTTATGACATATTGTTTACAAATGTAATTATAATTGTAACTATAATTATTATGGGCTGGTTTATACTAATTCCGTCATGATCCGGAGAAAGAATTTCGATAATGATTGTTTTTTTTGCGATCTCATTAATGTATGCTTAAATTTGCTTATGCCTGGTTTCATTATGAAATGCAATACACATTTTTACCTGATCCTTATGGCGGTCCTTCTGATCAGCTGCCCTACCCTGCTATGGGGCCAGAATTATGGTAGGATCAAAAACGTAAAGGTTAAGGGAGGAAGGTTTTTCATTTCTGCAGATACGAATTACTTTGTAAAAAACGATTCATTCATCTTGATCCCGGTTAATATGGATTATATGATCTCACGCTATCCACCGATCAATGATGCCGATACTTACAAAAACATCCGAAAAAAGGCATCCTCAAGCAAATTGATGAAATCCCTGTATCAAATGACCTTTGTCGATCCCAAAACCGGACAGGCGACTGCCAGCAAGCAACTTAGCAATAGTGCAAGCCCTTTTGATGCATATGAGGGAAAAATAATCAGGAATATCAAATTCACTACACTTGAACCATTTGGTCCCAGTTTGCATGATACTTCCGGTGTACCATATACATGGTTTGGTAAGTTCGGGAATTCAGTGCATATCAAGACCAGGTCATATATACTGAGAAGCAATCTGCTGATAAGTAGTGGTGAACTGATCGACCCCCTCGTATTGGCTGATAATGAGGTGTTAATGAGAAACCTGCCATATATAGACGACACAAGGATTGTGATCGTACCTATTGAAAATACTGATTCGGTGGACCTCTTATTCATCACCAAGGACAAATTTTCCTTTGGAATCAATCCTATCATTAAAACTGCCAGCAATATCTCAATTAAAGTATGGAATGAAAACCTTTACGGCTTGGGACACAGAGTAGGAGGTGAAGTATCGATAATTACGAACAGGTCGCCGGTTGTACATTTCGACGCAGGGCAGTACACTATACAGAACATAAACGGGTCATTTATCAGGGGGGATCTAGGTTATGTCTATATTGATGATCAGCATCAGTATAATATCAGCTTCTCAAGAGGATACCTCCCTCCCACCATAAATACCGGCCTGGGCATGAGTTATAAGAGATATGTATTCGATGATTATTTTGTGGACCAAGATTCTATTTATATAATACAGGACGTTGACCTTGAGTTTCAAAGTGCATACCTGGGACATGCTTTTAACATATATGATAATCCGGACTCAAAACTGCATGGGATTTACCTGACGCCGGGATTTACAATAATCAATAAACATTACCTTAAACGACCATATGTAACCACCGAATACATAGGCAGATACAGGAATACAATTCAATTCCTGGGGAGTATTAGCCTCTCACAGAATAACTTTTATGAATCAAATTATTTCTTTGAATTCGGGAGAACAGAAAACGTCCCTTACGGTTTCATCCTGAACCTGACAGCCGGGCTTGAATCCGGGGAGCACTATAACAGGCTTTATTCGGGATTTACGTTTTCAGCCAGTGACTATATCAATAAATTCGGTTACCTCTTCGGGGAAATCCGCATTGGCGGTTATTACAAGGATAACAATTTAGAGGAGGGCTTGCTGAAAATCAGTATTAATCATGCTTCCAGGCTTTTTCGCTTCAGGCATAGTCATGTCAGATTGTTCAGCAGCCTATGGTATACAATGGGATTTGACAGGCTCCCGGGAGAATTCCTGCGGTTTGACGGAGATAATGGTATCCATGGCTTTAGCAGCAACCTGCTTATTGGTCAGGAACGCCTGAGCTTTCATATTGAACCGGTAGTTTTTACACCATGGGTATTCCTGGGTTTCCGCTTTGTTTTCTTTGGGTACGCATCATTCGGCATGATCGGACCCGGGAATAAAGCCATCTTTGACACTTATCTTTATTCCGGATACGGATTGGGTATCAGGATAAGGAATGATAACCTGGTTTTAAATACCCTGGAACTAAGTATAGGTATTTATCCAAATTCTCCATCCGATCAGGACAACCTGATATTCAATATGGGTGGGATCCCCACACACAAATTCGATAATTTCCTTCCGAATCCGCCGGGAGTACAAGCCTTTAGATAGCTGACTATGAGATCTCCAGAATGTTGATTTTTTGTCCGCGAAACTCAAATGAGTCTCCCGCTTTCATACCTTCCATTGCCTTAAAAATTGGTACTCCCGGTGAGATAACAAAGTAATCCCCTCCCCTGCATTCAATTTTACCAAGGCCCACTGAGATAAATATTTTCTGCATGTTTGTAACTACGACAGCACCGAATTCCACAATATCGCTTGTTTTCTCAGCATTTACCTTTTCAAGAATGTTGCGCTGTTCTAAGATCTTATATAATTGCTGGCCAAACAGATCCCTTTTCCTTAGCAATTGGGCTCGATAGGAATCGTAACGATCTTTTGGCTGGCCATAATCATTTGCGCTTTGCTGGGCTTCATCCATTACCTTCCGGAGGGAAGCAACACGATCGTCGATCTCGTCAAAGCAAGCGTTCAACAGTTCCTTTTTAAATTCTAATAATTTCATAAAATTTGGGCTCAATCATAAAAATAAACATTTTAAGGCTGTTTTCAAAATTTTATTATGAAATTTGTGGCAGGAATTATTATGTACCCTTCATCATCATTTGTATATAAATGATATAATACCATGACAGATCAGCAGGAAGCAGGCAACCACAAAAAACAGATCATTGAATTGCTAACGGTTGCAAATGAATATTGCATGTTTATCGAAAAGGCTTATGATTACAGCAAGGAAGATATCCTGCAATACATCCACAGGATTTCCCCACTCATGTACCTTAAGGGTTCGCTTATTCCTGAATATAAGCCGGAAAACCCGGAAGCTTACGAAAGATATGTTACAGAAGAGGTATGGGAAAATATCTTTAATGAACTGCGGACCAAATTTGGCAAGGACGACGAATTCTGGTTTATTGATGAAGTAAGCTTTCAGGGAGATGAGATCACAAAAGGCAGCATGGCTGAACACCTAACCGACATCTACCAGGACCTGAAGGATTTGGTTTTCCTGTACAACAAAAATACGGCTGATGCTATTATCAATGCCATTGCCGAATGCAGGCACCTTTATCATACCAATTGGGGGTATAAAACGCTCAGGGTGCAGAAAAACATCCATCACTTGCTGTATCAGCAAGCTATAAAAGATGATTATTCCGATCTGGATGAATAGGCGGTAAGCAGTAGGCGGTAGGCAGTAG
>JAGLYE010000260.1 GCA_023132505.1 Bacteroidales bacterium
GGGGGTAATGTTCAGGCTGATATACTGCAATAAGTGTTTCTTCATCTGTAAAATACGAAACTTCTTTCAGGTCTGTATGGCCAAATGATTTCACAATGGTAAAGGGGGTATTCAGCACCAGGGAAACATTTTTGGCAGATGTATATTCACCGGCATTGATGATGGTGAACGGTCGCAGCTGGAATCCCCCCCTGAATCCGATGATTGAAATGAAAGCAGCTATCAGGAAAAGAATGGTATTAAAAACATAATAGCGTATTCCGGGTATTAGATCTCTTTTCCTAAGTCTGATCCGGGAGGAAACCCATACAAAAAGGATGGAGAGTACTACCCAGCTGAGCACCTCCCATTTAAAGTCGATCAAAAACCTTGGGATCAGAGTCAGCATGTCGTCTTCACCAGTATCAATGAAAGAAAAGATATCAGCGGTCATCCGCTTTGACGTGAATCGAAAATAAACAGTATCAATGCTGTTCAGGGCAAAGCCGAATATATTTGTGATATAATAGGATATCACGGCTATCAATTGCCAGGTTTTCCCGCTCCTGAAAGGAAGAGGGAAAATATTCATGAGAATAAACGGGGTATTAAGAATGATCACAGTGGCGATATCAAATCTTATCCCACCGAGAAATGCTTCGAGCAGGCTCGTTCCTCCCAGGTCACTGAAAAATTGTTCATTAAACAAATAAAAAAGGAGACGTGACAGGGAAAAAAACAGAAGGGAAATCAGCAAGCGGATAAGCAGTACAAGGTAGACATGATTACTATGATAATACTTACGCATATAGCAAAAGTAAGCAATTCTGGAATTTTCGATTGCTTGTATCTTACTCCTATCAATAGCAGCAATTAATCGGCACATAATTAACTGTCTGTTAAAAGGATGCTATTCAATCATTAAAAATCTAATAAAATATCTTAAAAGTATATGCAACCATTAGGCATAATACCCTGTCTTGTAAAACGTAAACTGATATTACGCCCTGTATACAATTTTTTAAACGGGGATAATTGAGAAATTTTCATTTGACCATTAATAAATATTTTTATTTTTGCCATTACTGAAGGAAAACGAATCAAAAGAAACAACATGGAAGAGCAAGGAAACAAAGATTTGATCAGAGAAGAAATTTATTCAAGGGTGATCCGGGCCGGTAAGAGGACCTATTTTTTTGATGTGAAAGCGACAAGGTCAGGAGAACAATACCTGACAATTACAGAAAGCAAAAGGCGTTTTAACAATGAGCAGGGTAAGTTTTATTATGAGAAGCATAAGCTCTTTCTGTACAAGGAAGATTTTGAAAAATTCTCAAAAGGCTTAAGTGAGGTCATTGAATTTATTGAAACCGGGAAGAAGGCGCCGGAGCCGGAACCGGAACCGAAACCGGAACCGGAACCGAAACCGGAAAAAACCACGGTTAAAACTGAAAGTGTATCCTCTGTTGAGTTTGAAGATCTCGGTGATCCTGAAGAAACCAAAGATGAATAAATCCAAGACACAATATTTTCAGGAAAGAAGCTGTCAAACAAGGCAGCTTTTTTCTTGCCAAAAAATTAACATGCGTTAATAACTAATTCTGTTTCGGGCAAATTTATGTGTCATTATCTTCGTACTTTTGCTTATCATAAATAAACCATTATCTTAAACAAATATGGGAAAAGTCATTGCGATCGCGAATCAAAAAGGAGGCGTTGGAAAAACTACGACTGCCATTAACCTGGGGGCCAGCCTGGCTGTTCTGGAATACAAAACCCTGGTTATTGATGCTGATCCACAGGCGAATGCAACCTCAGGGCTTGGCTATGACCCCAGAAAAATTCACTCCAGCATTTATGAGTGTATCATGGATGATCTGGATCCCAATAATGTGATCCAGGAATCTTCAACACCTTTCCTTTCCATTCTTCCTGCCCATATCGACCTGGTTGGTGCAGAAATAGAAATGATCAACCTCCCCAACAGGGAAAAGATGATGCGCAAGGTTGTGGATCAGATAAAGGACAACTATGATTATATTGTTATTGACTGTTCGCCATCCCTTGGTCTCATTACTGTGAATGCCCTTACAGCTTCTGATTCCGTTATTATCCCTGTTCAATGCGAATACTTTGCTTTGGAAGGACTCGGAAAACTCCTTAACACCATAAAAATCGTGCAGACCCGCCTGAACGAAAAACTTGATATTGAAGGCATATTGCTTACCATGTTCGACTCCCGTCTGCGGCTATCGAGGCAGGTTGTGGATGAGGTGAAAACGCATTTCCAGCAAATGGTTTTTGAAACCATTATCAGCCGTAATACCAAACTTGGCGAAGCACCCAGTTTCGGGGAAACCATCATTATGCATGATGTGAACAGCACAGGAGCCATCAATTACCTTAACCTGGCCAGGGAGATCCTTCAAAAGCATAATATGACCCATATTAATGAAGCCGATAAATACATAGATATTACTGATGAAAACTAAGAAGAAAGCACTGGGGAGAGGACTGGACGCAATTTTACAAAGCCCCGAAACAGATATCACTTCAAAAGATATCTCCGGCAATTATGTGGTGGGAGCCATTGCTAATATCGCAATCGAAAAAATTGAAGCCAATCCTTTTCAGCCACGCGATCAATTCAACGATGAGCTTATTGAGGAATTAGCAGCTTCCATTAAAAAACAAGGGATCATCCAGCCTATCACTGTGAGGAAACTTGGCTATGACAAGTACCAGTTAATATCCGGAGAACGTCGAATACGTGCTTCCAAAGTTGCCGGCATAAGC
>JAGLYE010000261.1 GCA_023132505.1 Bacteroidales bacterium
CACCCCGTACCCCGTACCCCGTACCTGACAGATTTTTCCTACTTTTGCTTCAACAAATCAATAATTATATATCTGGTAATATAATGAGCATTTCAATCATAGTCGCCATAGCCGAAAACAACGCCATTGGAAAAGACAATGACCTTTTATGGCATATTTCCGATGACCTGAAAAGATT
Organism: Bacteroidales bacterium; assembly: GCA_023132505.1. Classification (GTDB taxonomy): domain Bacteria; phylum Bacteroidota; class Bacteroidia; order Bacteroidales; family B18-G4; genus B18-G4. The sequence goes on from JAGLYE010000261.1 coordinate 179, forward strand.
CAAGAAGATCACCTCCGGCCATAAGATCATCATGGGAAAAAACACCTTTCTTTCCTTGCCGGTCAGGCCACTGCCAAACCGAACCAGCATCGTGATCACGGACGAGCCTTCCGACAATTTTGAGGCATGCATCATGGCCTACTCCATTGAGGACGCCATGGCCAATTGCGGAGAAGAGGAAGAATGCTTTATCATTGGCGGGGGCTCCGTATACCGGCAGTTTCTCCCTTTTGCAGATAAACTTTACCTCACAAAAGTGGACCGAACTTACGAAGACGACATATTTTTCCCTGCAATCAAAGAAGAAGAGTGGGAGCTGATCGAAAAAGAAGACCATATCGACCATCAAAATAATTCACTTCATTTCTCGTTTCAAACATATATACGAAAGTCGTCTTTATGAAGCGCTTCATCCAGAATATCATTTTAATCCTGACTATTGCTGTCATCGCAGGGATATCCTGCAAAAAAGGCAACATAGAGACCAATTACAATCCCAGCCTGCTGGTAGCAAACAACCAGGTGATCGCTGAACGAGCTTATTCGCAGGTCTTCAATATCTTTTTTATGGTCGTAAGCGATTCGGCTTTAAAGCAAGAAGGAAGCAAAACCATATTTGGTGCACAATGCAGCTACCAGGATACTAACGGTATTGAGTATATCATCGATTACCTCGATTATTATACTTCCTGTCCGGATGGAAAGGTAAGAAAAGGTAAGATCATTGCCAGCCTTAACAAAGACTTCTCCGAGATTGGTGCAGTTGCCACCCTGTCCTTCTTTAATTATGTGGTGAATGATCTTATGCTGGACGGGGATAATGTGATCAGCAACTCAGGGCTTTCGATGAGCATGATGCAAATGTATGAGCATGAGATACCATCCGGAACCCTCACATTGTTTGATACCGTTTCGCATGGAAACTTTCATTGGGAATCATCTAAGATCTTTACGTACATCGAAGGTATGGGAACACCTGATGATTTCGAAGACGATGTTTTTGAGATCACCGGCCAGGCATCGGGCTCGGACTTTGACAATGTGGTTTTCTCAGCCGTTATCGGTGACCCGCTCGGAAATTATTTCAACTGCCGCTGGATCCGTACCGGTATAACTTACCTGGGCACACCGGGCCTGGATGTTAAAAATGGCTACATCGATTATATAGGGGAAGATACCTGCACAAACCAGGTGATGTACTTCTTTAACGGCAATCCCTTCTACGACAAATTTATCAAACATTAACAGATTTCGACAATCGACAATCGACAATCGACAATCCTTACGTTTTCTGCTTCTTCTTCTTTGCAGCCGGAAACAACACATTATTCAGGATAAGCCTGTACCCTGTTGAGTTCGGGTGAAGGATCAGCTCTGTTGGGGGATCTCCCACAAGATGCCGATAGTCTTCCGGATCGTGTCCGCTGTAAAATGTCCAGGTGCCATTGCCAAACTCCCCATGAATATAACGGGCTTCATTCAGGGCCTTGTTTTCTCCAAGGATCAGAACTTCAGGTTTGATGTAATCTTTGATATATCCGGTTGTCTGCCCCATAAAAGCCTTGATCACGGGTTCATGGCTCTGGCAAAGCATAGTGGGCACCGGATCCCACTTCGCTGAAAAATCGAAAAGTGTAAAGAAATCGTTTTGCTCCCTGATCGAGCGCACATGCATCTGGGTAGCATCAATGCTGGAAATCTCATATTCATGCGGGCTGGTCTTTAATGTAAAGCCGGTAAACGCAAAACACTGAGAATAGTCCAACCTTTCCTGTGCATCCGCATCCATGGGGTCCCCATCGTACATCACATCACAAATATCTACTCCATCCGCTGCAAGGGCAACATCATAACTGTCGGTGGCCGAACACATGGCAAAGAGGTAACCACCTCCTGCAACGTATTCGCGGATCTTCTTCGCCACAGCCAGCTTACACTGGGAAACTTTATTAAATCCAAGCTCGCGTGCAGTGGCTTCCGCGGCACGCTGGTTTTCCCTATACCATTGAAAATCTTTGTAGCGTGCCCAGAACTTCCCGTATTGACCGGTAAAATCCTCATGGTGAAGGTGCAGCCAGTCGTACATAGGCAACATACCATCCATCACCTCGTGATCATAAATTATGTCGTAAGGGATCTCAGCATAGGTCAGAACAAGTGTAACAGCATCATCCCAGGGTTGTTTGTTTTTGGGACTGTAAACTGCAATTTTTGGTGGTATATGCAGCTTGATCTCATCCATATTCACCTCGGCCTGTGATATTTCCTGTATGATGGCAGAGGCCTGCACATCGGCTATCACCTGGTAGCTTACCCCCCTGATCATACATTCATTTTCGATCAGCTCATGATGTCCGCACATGAAGCTGCCCCCTTTGTAGTTCAACAGCCAGCTCACCTCCACATCCTGTTCCAGCACCCAATAGGCCACACCATAAGCCTTCAGGTGGTCACGCTGAGTGTCGTCCATTGGAATGAATATATATGCTGCGTTGGCAGATAGCGTGCAAGCAACTAATACCAGGGTTAATAAATATCGTCTTAGCGTTCTAATACTCATAAACTACAAACTACAAAACTAAAATTTCAAAAAAA
>JAGLYE010000262.1 GCA_023132505.1 Bacteroidales bacterium
ATCCGGGGAGTGATGGTTGATATTACCTCCAGAAAAAAAATGCTGGAAGAGTTAAAAACCCTGAACCTTGAACTGGAAGAAAAAGTCAAGGAAAGGACCAGGCTGCTTTCCAATGAGATCATTGAAAAGGAAAATGCCGAAAAGGCCCTGATCAAAGCCAAAGAAAAAGCCGAAGAATCAGATCAGCTAAAAGGGATCTTTCTCGCCAACGTATCTCATGAGATCCAGACCCCCATCAAAGCTATCATCAGCTTTTCAAACCTCCTGCAATCCCACAAACACGATGAAAACAGGAAGAAAGAACTGATCAGTATCATTGAGAGTAACAGTAACGCGCTCCTTAACCTAACCAATGATATCCTTGAATTTACACGTTTGCAATCCAAAACAGTAAAATTGTACACGATTAATTTTGAGTTGAACCTCTTCCTGGAGGAATTGTTCCCGGGTTTTGAATCATTGAAGCGAAAACAGTCGGGAAAAGCAATTAAACTGCGATTATCCCTTGGCAATAAGGATAAACCGCTTATGATCAATTCTGATCCATCCAGGCTCAGACAGATCTTTACCAATCTTATTTCCAATGCATTTAAATTCACCCATAAAGGCTTTGTCGAATATGGATATACGATCAAAAAAGGTAACACTTTATTGTTTTATGTAAAAGACACCGGACTTGGGATATCAAGGGAATACCAGCAGAAGATATTTAAAAGGTTTATCCAGGAGCCCAAACCACAGAACATCAAAAAAGAAGGAACAGGCCTGGGGCTGTCTATCACACAAAGCCTGGTCAAATTACTGGGAGGGAAGATATGGATAGACTCTGCTACCGGGAAAGGCTCTACTTTCTTTTTTGAATTACCTAATGCTATCATCCGCAGTGAAGAGGATGAACTTGACACAAAATACATGTGGAAAGATAAACAAGTACTGATTATCCATGATGAGATCAGGGATTATATCAGCCTTGAGGAAATTTTAAAAAGCAGGCTTAAGCTGCATTATGTTGACAGCCTGGAGCAAGCACTGGAGTTTTGCAGCATAAATAAACAAATAGATCTTTGTTTATACCACTGGATACCCGGAAGGAAACCGGATGCCATCCAGAGCATTCGCAGGATCAACCCCTCCTACCCGATTCTTGCCCTGCTCGACAGAGGACAAAAGGATAAGAACAAAGCATTGCTGAAAAAATACTTTGATGGAACCATCAGCAAACCATTTAAAAAGGAAAAGGTCCTGCAAATGCTCAAACGCTACCTCGGTTAAGGTGTCGATTTAAACCTCTGCTCAAATACCCGGGCTATAAATGCTGTAATTCTGCTTATTTTTGCAAGACATGGCAATACTGAAGAAAATCCTTGCTTTCCCTTTCTTGCTGGTGATCTATGTTTATAAATATGTCATATCCCCGCTAACGCCGGCATCCTGCAGGCATTATCCGAGCTGTTCAACATATTGTATCCAGGCTTTAAAAATGCATGGGCCTCTTCGCGGTGGCTGGATGGGAGTAAAAAGAATATCCAGATGTCATCCCTGGGGATCAGGTGGCATTGATCCGGTTCCTCGCATCATCGTTAAAAAGATCAGGATAAAAGGAAAAGCCAAGACAGAAAAAATATGATCAGCAGCAGGATGGACTATCCTATAAAGGCTCTACATCAATATATCTGAATTCCGTGGGCCATGGCACCCCCTTGAAATCTTCCATATAGACATTTGAGATTTTTGCAATCGCTGTATTTTCCAGCCTGATGTCCATATCGATCATATCATTCTTCACCTTGGTAAAGAATTTCTCGCTCATCACAATGCGGTTGGCCTTCGCCTTACTCATAAGCCTGGCAGTAAGATCAATATCCTTTCCATAGTAATCATTCGCATGCTCAAAGAAGGTAATATTATAAACCTCGGTACAATAATGTATTGACACCTTACAATTCAGGAAAGTATTCTCCAGGGGGTAGTTAACCAGGTTGTCGATGGTAGCATAGATCTCTGCAATAAGCCCGAAATAATTATTGTAGGCAGTCTTCGAAAACAGGTCTTCATCCGGTATGAACAGCATCAACTCGTCCCCAATCCCCTTCACCACATTTTCGGGAAAATCGTTGAGAAAGGATATAAAGTTGAAGGTATTGTTCAGGCGTTTACCCCAATCATGAAGTTCAGACTTGTATTTTATATCGGTGGAATTGATCACATCGATGAAAAAGCAGGTGCCCGGACATTTGGGTATGCCTTTCAGTTTTTCTTCGATCTCCATGGAAGTCGGGTCACGAAAATGGATAAAATGTGCCATTGGTTTAAGTTATTTACTATGATTCCAGGGCTGCCTCCTGATTTTCAAAGATTTCGAAGATGTTAATAAAACCCGAGATCTCAAAGATCTCTCTGATATCAGATGATAATCCGCAAAGCATAAAGCGGCCATCAGCGGCTTTGAGCTTTTTCAAAAACATTAGCAGGATACGGAGACCGGAGCTGCTGATATATTCCAGTTTTTCCAGGTCAAGAAGTATCTTCATTTCATTGTTTTCCGTCATGGATGACAAATGGTGTTCAAGTTCACCATAATTGGTTGTATCCAAACGGCCTTCTATCTGCAAGACATTGGTCTCACCAACTTTATTTACTGTGATGTTCATGCTACAGGTATAATTAAAATTTATATGTTTTTATATAATGTCAAAATATTCTTATTCCCTTCCCGCCGGCATTCGACACGATCCATCAGGGTCTTTACAAAATGTATACCCAAACCGCCGAT
>JAGLYE010000263.1 GCA_023132505.1 Bacteroidales bacterium
TTATAGTCGATCACCGGTAGTGATTCAAAGTTCATGATAACATCAGCCATGATCGGGTCCCACCACTTGCTACGGTATTTGGGGTCTCCAAACTGGCCGTTTCCGCCTTCGAAAACAACTTCCACCTCAATATCACGCAGGACTTTTAATTCCTTTGTTACAGGATTATACTGAAAAGGAGTTATACCGAGCATAACTACATCAACGCCTCTGATCTGGGTTGGCTCAGAAATCTTTACAGGATTTGCAGGATAAAAAGCATTTTGTCCGTAAATTGCTATATTCTTTTCGTAATGCAGCGGGCTGTCGTCATTCTCAAAAGGAATGCGCGGTGAGGGAGCCATTTCAATATTCTGAAAAGTTTCAACCTGCATGTTGATGATATTCAGTTTTGCTGAAGCCCCAACAGGCATAGCTATATATCTTCCTTCTCCCGGAAGGTTAGGAGCCCCTTCATCATTGGGGAGCATGATGCCGGGCATGTTAATCACGGTCATCTCTTCACCATTGATGTTGGCTGCGTTAAAACTGAAACTGTTAATGGAGTGGATCACCCGTACATTTGAACTTTCAGCCGTTACCAGGTTAAATCCCTGATTTGCCCGGCTGTCATTGTATTTTACCTCATCTGCATAGCTGAATGCTACCATGAGAAAAGATACGATGAATAATGTGAGTGATTGTTTAAGGAACATTGATTTTTTCATTTTTGGCCTTTTTAAATATTATTTAATTTGTTATGGATTTCTAAATAAACCTTGCAAATATATAAAAGATTAAATCACTTATTAATAACGGATTAACTTTTTAGTGACAATTACTGAATTTGTTTTCAGGGTGCATAAGTAAATTCCACTATTTACATTATTTCCCTGCTTGTCAGTTCCGTCCCAGATGATGCTATGTTCACCAGCTTCCAGATTCTGTTCCAGGAGTGAAACTACCTTTCTGCCATCCATACTGAATATATCGATCCCAACATGCATTTCTTCCCGGAGGCTGAATGTAACCGTTGTTTGATCCGTGAACGGGTTTGGATACATCTTGTTTATAGAAGCGTTATTTTCAATTGGTTCATCAGGGAGGGATGTAACAATACCGCCAAAGAATTCGAGGTATTCAAGCATGAGCCATTTTTTGGTTGATGGGTTTTCTGCATCTACCAGGTCACCGAATTCAAATGCACAGCCTATGGTTTTATAGGATCCTTCATCGTAAGCCACTACACAACCATAATCCGGTTCCGGACTGGTCAGGATGGTAAAAGCACTTTCTTCGGGAACCATATAATAATCATTATAAGGGCTTGAGCCGCCAAAATCAAATATCATCCCTTCGGTGAATGTGCCGCTAACCCCTGTAATGGTATCATACTCAAACCATGTGTCAACCACAACATCTATATTGAACTTGTGATGAATAGGTTGAGGTGGATCATCGTACCATGTCCTGCGGCCTTCAAGGTATAAACGGCCTCCTGCATTGAGGTATTGCAGAAGAGCCATGCTTTCAATAGAATTCAGCTCATGACCGGTAAAGATGATACCCAGGGAAACAAATACTGCTTTATATTGGCTCAGGTCGTCGGGAAAAGAAGTTGTATAACTGGCAATAAGGTCAAGATCGTTAAAGGCTTCAAGCATGGCCGGACCTGAATGGTTTTGCGGGTCAAGGTCAAGGATCAGGGCCGAGAACTGGCCAATGATAATATCAAAGCCACCGCTGCCGCTGATATCCATGTCGGCATTTATGTTGACGGAGAATAATGCATTAAAACCGCCTGGTGTGTTCGCGGACGCGCTGACTGTAAAGGTTGCCTCACCGGTACTGTAACCAGACATATCGCCAACCACGACAGGGCCACCGCTTATTGTTACATAGCCACTACTGCAGCTTAATGCCACATCAACATTATAAGCTTCGGATGAGCCGGAATTTGCTATGAATACGGTAATCTCGACTGTTTCATCCGGATCAAGCCTTCCGTTACCGTTACCGGCAGCATCATCGATCATAAAATCAACATATTCCATAAGCGGCGCATGTGCCTGCATACTAAAGAAGCTGTTCCAGATAGAATCCCCGTCGGTGGCTTCAACATTGAATGTGACCAGTTCACCATCTGCTACATCCGTCGCAACATCAAAAGCATACTCATCAGTCACTGTAACTGTTTGTAAGGATAAAATATCTCCAAAAAAAGCTGTATTATCTGTGATGGTGATATGGGTGTTTCCGCTTGCAATAATGGCATCTACACCAAGGGCGTCAATGAGCCCTACATTTTCAAGGGTGAGTGATAACAATACCGATTCACCGTAATCGAGGATACCATCTCCATTGCCTGCATCATCATTGATGTCAAAGTCATTATACACTACATAAGGCATATTGGCCGGTATAACATCAACAGGGGCATGGTAGCGGAAATAGTTCTGTTTTGTTACAACTACATCCATGATATCGCCCGGAATCAATGCCGTGATGGTTATAAACTGTGGGGTTCCATCTGATTCAGCTGTACCCAGTATTTCCCCGTTATGTGAGAGTGCAATGAAAGCTCCAGAGTCTGCAGTGACGGTGAAGCTGCTTGTGCCGGTAAGCAATACATTATCATGCAGTACAATAAGGTCCATAGGAACTTCTGAATAAATCGTCTGGAAGGCACCTCCGTGATGATGGAAAAGGTTATAGGTCACTTCCTTGTTGCCGGTATTATATGGCCAGCTTGATGCCTGGAGGAAATATTT
>JAGLYE010000264.1 GCA_023132505.1 Bacteroidales bacterium
TTAAATATATCCAGGTCCCTGTAACTCTTAAGATGCGTACCAAAGAGCTTGGAAAGTTCAGGATATTCGGACAGATCGGACTGGGAACAAATTTTCTGATCGGGGCAAAAGCCGATGATGAATTTACTCCCGACCAGGGTGCTTCAAGCTCGGAGGAGGTCGATATTTATGATGATATCACCTTTATGAGGGAATCACTAATCCTGGGTGCAGGGGTGGAGTTCTTGCTGGGTGGAAGCACCAACCTCACAGCAGGACTTGTCTTTAATAATGGCTTTATGAACATCCTGAAAGGGAAGAACAGTATAGAGCCCACTATCAATAATAAAGCGAATGCCAATTATTTTGCACTCGAAATTGGGATCGTTTTTTAACTTTACAGTGTGAAAATAGCCCTCGCACAGATCAATTATCACATCGGGAACTTTGAAAGCAACACTTCAAAGATCATCACAGCCCTTGAAAAGGCACGTGCTGCCGGGGCTGATCTTGTCGTTTTTGCCGAGCTTGCCGTTAGCGGTTATCCGCCCCGTGATTTCCTTGAATTCGATGACTTCATAGAAAGATGCCTCCTTTCAGTTGAGCAAGTAGCAGCCCATTGTAAAGGCATTGCCGCAATTATCGGTTCACCAAGCCGAAGGGCAGATATCAAAGGTAAAAACCTGCATAATTCTGCCTTGTTCCTTGCTGATGGCAAGGTGAAGGCAATGGCCCATAAATCCTTGCTTCCAAATTACGACATCTTCGATGAGTACAGGTATTTCGAACCCTTCAGGGAATTTGAGGTGATCGAATACAAAGGCAAGCGCATTGCCCTTACCATTTGTGAAGATATATGGGATATAGGGGAAGATCCGCTATATACCATCAACCCCATGGATGAACTGATCAAACAGTCACCTGACCTTATGATCAACATTGCAGCATCCCCCTTTCACTATGAACAGGCACGTACACGTAAGGAGGTAATCCTCACCAATGTCAGGAAATATAATTTGCCATTGTTTTATGTAAATCATGTCGGCGCCCAAACCGAGCTCCTGTTTGACGGAGGGTCACTGGCAGCATCCCCACGGGGGTTTGTTTTTGATGAACTAAATTATTTCGATGAGGACCTCAGGATTTTCGAGCTTGAGGAAGTAATAAATGCATCTCCTAAACAAGACGCAAACCCTCTGGGTATCCTCACAGATAAAACAGTGCTCATACATGATGCCCTGGTGATGGGGATCAGGAATTACTTCGGGAAACTAGGCTTTACCAAAGCTATTCTGGGCTTATCAGGAGGTATCGATTCTGCCGTTACCATGGTACTCGCTGCCAGGGCCCTGGGGTCCGAAAATGTCAGGGCAGTTTTGCTTCCATCTGCATTTTCATCTGAGCATTCGGTAAATGATGCAGTTGAACTGGCTGCAAACCTTGGTTCTCCCTATGACCTTATCAGCATTGAAAATGCTTTCGACAGCCTCGACGAAACATTGCAGCCTGTATTTGGAGATCTTCCGTTTGATATTGCAGAGGAAAATATTCAGGCCCGCATCCGTGGTGTCATCCTGATGGCCATGTCCAATAAGTTTGGCCATATATTACTTAATACTTCAAATAAGAGCGAGGCCGCAGTAGGATACAGTACCTTATATGGTGATATGAATGGAGGGATCTCTGTTTTGGGGGACGTTTATAAAACGGAAGTTTTCAGGCTTGCCCGTTATATCAACAAGGACGAAGAGCTAATCCCGGAGCATAGCATCACGAAGCCGCCATCAGCTGAACTTCGGCCCGATCAGAAAGATACAGATTCCCTGCCTGAATATGATATCCTCGACGAGATACTTTTTCAATATATTGAAAAACGCAAAGGCCCAAAGGAACTAGTGGCCATGGGCTTTGAAAAACCTATTGTTGACAGGATCCTGAAAATGGTCAACACCAGCGAATATAAGCGTTTTCAAACACCGCCTATTTTGCGTGTTTCTTCCAAAGCTTTTGGTATGGGAAGGAGAATGCCAATTGTGGCAAGGTATCTAAGCTGAAAACCTTATACAGACTCTACGGACTTGATTTCCGGAATAGCTTTAACGACGGCAGTTTCAACACCATTCTTAAGTGTCATGGTGCTGTATGGGCATGAACCACATGCCCCGGTCAGTCTCACATTAACGATCATATCGTCTGTCAGCTCAACGAATTCAATATCGCCGCCATCGCTTTGAAGGTAGGGGCGGATCTGTTCCAGAACATTGAGTACTTTTTGCTTGGTTGCTTCTTTATCTGGTTGGCTCATTATATCTTTGTTTTGAATAATTTTAAATTATAATTTCTTCTTTTTGATTATATCATCAACATTCCTGGCTAACTGCATGAAGGCTTCTGTTACCGGTGAAGATTCATCGAGTGCAATCGGGACTCCCTCATCACCTGATTCGCGGATGCTTTGCACCAATGGGATCTCGCCAAGCAATGGCACACCGGCCTTTTCTGCCAGTTCTTTACCTCCTTCGCGGCCAAAGATGTAATATTTATTATCGGGAAGCTCAGCAGGGGTGAAGTATGACATATTTTCAACAAGTCCGAGGATGGGGATCCTGATCTTTTCCTGGTTGAACATGCTGAGGGCCTTACGGGCATCAGCAAGGGCAACCTCCTGAGGCGTAGTTACCACGGCTATGCCTGTTATTTTGAAGTCCTGTGCAAGGGTCAGCTGAATATCGCCTGTACCCGGTGGAAGGTCGATCACCA
>JAGLYE010000265.1 GCA_023132505.1 Bacteroidales bacterium
TGTGCTTTATAAGGTCATTATGTAGGGTTGAGGGTTGGGTGTTCCACCTTCGCCAAGGCTATGGTGGACAAAGTGGGTTTTAGGTTGGGCTTGACCCCGGAAGGTCACATATCATTAGCCCCGGGTTTTAACCCGGGGATAAGAGGTTATACAAAATTATTACCCTCCCCCTGGTAATGTTCGTTTGGAGAAACCGTAGCTGGCATGGGGAGGGTTAGGGTGGAGAGGACAACGCGATAATTACGAAAGAATAAAAATGAAACGTTTGCATAAATTATATAGAGCCTTAGTCTTGATCCTGAAGAAGCCGTATCTTCTTAATAAGATCCTCGACGACAATGATGTATGGCAAGAGAGGGTTCAGAAGCAATATGGCAATGGTGATGGCCTTCGTGAAGTCAGGTTTCACGATCTGGCTGGAGGGGAGGAGATAAGCGTTAAACCATTTTCATTTCTGGAAGGTGGTTCCCTGCCCACTGACCTTGCCCTGTTACGTGTGCTTGCAGCCGGGTTTGATGATTGTAAATTCTTTGAGATCGGAACCTGGAGAGGAGAGAGTGTTGCCAATGTGGCGGAGGTGGCCGGAGAGTGTACCACTCTCAATCTTTCTGCCAAAGAAATGCTGGATGCAGGCCTCGACCCGGCCTATGTAGATCAGCATGGAATGTTCTCAAAGGGATTACCTGATGTTATTCACCTGGAAGGAAATTCAAAAACATTTGATTTTGCCGGATTGAATAAAAAATATGATCTCATCTTTATCGACGGCGATCACCATTTTGAATCAGTTAAACAGGATACCGAAAATGTTTTTAATCACTTGCTGCATGAGAAGAGCATCGTGGTGTGGCACGACTATGCATGGCAACCTGGCAATGTACGTTATGAAACCCTGGCAGCCATCATGGGAGGAGTGCCCAAGGTCTTCCACGAAAACCTTTATGCAGTGCGTAACACCTTATGTGCTATCTGTTATCACGGTGACCTGAGATCATATATACCATCAAATGTGGCGAAAAAGGATGAAGCCTTTGAAGTTAGACTGAAGGCATAAATAGATGATATGGTTTCTTATTGGTACCTAAAATAACGGTCGCAATCAGGGTAATCTACCTGATCATTCATACTCTTCAGATAATAGATGATAGCTTCTGCAGTGGTGTATGGTTGGACTTCCCCGCTTGCCGGAAAGTAATTGTCATACACGGCAGGGATGTAGTCATTGATCCCTAACAATAATATCGTATTATTGGGTATGAGGTTGTTGCTCAGGTCCCTTATTTCAACACTATTGTCCACTTGCCCGATCTGTACCCCTGAATAATAAAACCCGGAAGCTGAACCTTTTAGAAAGATCTTTATATCAGATACGCTCATTTCGTAAATGATAGCTCCATTGTTGAAAGGGTCGAATTCATAGATCTCCCTGATCGTAATATCTCCCTCATCAAGGCCTGAACGTACCCCACCGGTATTTTGAAAGGTCAAATACACATCAAGTCTTTCCCTTAAGGCATCAGTGTAAAAACAACCGACCTGGTACTTCTGATGGTCTTGATGTGAGTAGCCGATCACCTCATCAAGGACAAGGGCCATGCTTTCATTGTACTGATCGATGATTGCTTTCAAACCGGCATCATGCTCAGGATAATTGTTAAGGTCTATTAATTCAAAATCAACATCGACCACCTCTTTGTTTATCACTTTAAGTTCAATTTTGCCAAGCTTATTTAAATAGCTTCCCGACTGAAAAACCGGAATGCCATTAACAGTTGTGTTCACTTCTGCATGTGAATGTCCCCCGATGATCAGGTCAAAATAAGGGAATTGCTCGGCCAGCTGGAAATCACACAGGTTCCCGCCGTAACCATCATGTCCCAGGTGGGTTAGCGCGATGTACAGGTCAGCATTTTCCTGTTCTTTGATGTTGGCGTACTGGGCGACCACATTTTCGGGCCGTTCAAAGGTGAAGTTCTGTACCCTGAAGGGATGTGTGGATGGGATGGTGCCATTATCTTTCCCGTTGGTTTCAACCAGTCCCAGGAAAGTGACCCTTAAACTGTCGACACTAAGGGTAAAATACTCATAAGGCTCAGGAACAGTTGTATTCCCCATATCCACATTGGCACATACCCAGACAAAACCGGCCTGTTCCATCCTGTCTTTTAAAACAACCTCCCCATAGTCATATTCATGGTTCCCGACAACTGATATATCAAAGCCTGCCCGGTTCATTGCATCAATCATCGGGTATCCTTTTTCAACATAGAAATCAACCACGGGATTCCCGGAAAACATATCCCCGCTGCAAGCCACGATCACGCTTACATGCTGTTTCTCTTTATCAACGATATGCTTGATCTTAGAGAAATTGTTGATCTGCCCGTGCTGGTCGTTAACAAAGAAGATAGTCAGGTCTTTTGCTCCGGAAATGTCAGGAGTAGCCTCATCATCGGACCTTTTACAGCCAAAGATGAAGAGAGTGATCAGTATGAATAAGAGGGCTTTTCTCATGATTTAGTGGTTTGAACTTGTGGTTTGCTGGTGTTTATTTATGTAGTGTCATTAATGGCTGATGCAATGCCGTGTTTTCTTTTTCGCTTCTCTAAAATTACAAAAATATTCCATGCTGTATAGAGGTGTTATGAATGAGTAAGCCCACCCATGGGTCCAGTTCCCAGGTATTGGCGCAGAATTTGATTTTTTGTT
>JAGLYE010000266.1 GCA_023132505.1 Bacteroidales bacterium
GGTGTTGACAATACCGGGATTGACAGTTCAAAACTTTATACACAGCCGGAAGACGTTGCATATGCTTATGAACAACTGAAAGAAGTTAGCGATCGTTTTACTGTTGCAGCATCATTCGGAAATGTTCATGGTGTTTACAAGCCCGGGAATGTTAAGCTTGAGCCGGTCATCCTTAATAATTCACAAAAATTTGTTGAAGAGAAATATGGTACTAAAACCAAGCCACTGTATTTTGTCTTCCACGGAGGTTCAGGTTCTCCACAGGAAAAGATCCGGGAAGCCATCTCCTATGGCGTTATCAAAATGAATATTGATACGGACACCCAATGGGCATTCTGGGATGGTGTTCATGCCTATGCAAAAAAATACAATGACTACCTTCAGGGTCAGATCGGCAATCCTGAAGGAGAAGATGTCCCCAACAAGAAGTATTATGACCCACGCAAATGGCTGAGGGAAGGCGAAAACAGCATCATTGCAAGGCTGAGAATCGCTTTTGAAGATCTGAATTGCATCGATCGAAACTAATCAGGTATCAGGCTATTACAACAAGCTACCTTGTCAATGAACGGATCAGTTCCTTCGGATGGATACTCAATACAGGGAATGGAGAGTGGTTGACCATTTGCTGAGCAAAGGGCCCCAGCCAAAGGTTGGTAGTGGTTCTTTCCTGCTCGGTCATAATGGAAATGAGGTTGGCATCGATCCTTTCAGCATAACCAATTGTTGATTTAGTAAGGTTATCAGCTTCAACAGCGTCCCGCGTATATTTAACACCTTCCTCTTCGAGGTATTCGATCACCTGATCAGTATAGGAATCAACCCGGTAGCGTACATCAGACACTTTAGTAGTATATACTGACAATATATTTATCTCGGCATTGTGGATTTTGGCCAGTTCAGTAGTAAATGGCAGTTTTTGCCTGGTTTCCACGGTACTGTCAAGAGGGAGGACGATCTTGCTCAATGGGCGTTGGATGTCAATTCCACCCCTGATGGTAATGATAGGTGCGCCAGAAGCAGAAACGATCTTATTGGCATTGCTGCCAATCCAGAACTCCTCAAAACCGGATGATCCGTGTGTACCCACAATAATCAGGTCGGCATTAATATCATCGGCCTCAGCAACGATTTCACGATACACCTTTCCTTCCCTGATCTTATAAGTCATCTTTCCTTTACTCAATTCGGGAGAATAATCTTCGATCAGTTCTTTAAAACGCTTTTCAACTTCAGTCAGCAAAACATCAGGATCACATTTAAAGATCTCTTTAGAAGGATCGGGCATGTTCACCCATACCATTTGGATATCTGCCTCTGCCCTTTCAGCGATGGATACAGCATGAGCAAGAGCATTGACAGAGCAGTCAAGAAAATCAATGGCAACAATTATTTTTTTCATAACCGTAGAGATTAGTTGATAATTGGGAATTTTATTTTATCTCTGATCACCCAGGCGATCGGATAACTTCTCTTAATCTTTCTTAAAAAACCTTCTGCACTCATTCGTGTGTCGAAATCACCAACCCTCACTTTAAAATTAGGGGCCTGCCAGGTGAGATATACAGGTATATCAGGATATTTGCCAGAAAACTCTGCCATTACTTCACGCGCCCTGGTACTGGATTTATTTCCTGATTCTTCAAAGATTTGTATCCTGTAACCATCAATCGCAAAATTATCAGCATTCAACAAAAGTGCTTCATTCATCTGCACATGCTTCCGCAGGATGGTATCAATGCCGGGATCCTTAATGATCACGACATTTCCTTTCCCATCAGGCTGGCTCAGCAAGCTCCCTCCGATCATGCATCCAATGATTGTTAAAATAATCAAGCGATATTTCATCCCTTAACAGTATTATAAATTTAGCCAGCCGATACCCTAATGCTCAATACCGGCACAGGACTATTATTTACCAATTGCCGTGCAAAAGTACCGAGAAAAACATTTGCCTGGGTGGTTTCCTGCTCTGTCATAATAGCAACCAGGTCGGTCTTATTCTTTGTGGCAAAATCAATGGTATCCTGTATTATGTTTTTTGTAGTTACCTCATCTATCTGGTAGCTGATCCCTTTCTGCTCCAAATGTTCAGCCACAGTTTTCAAATGCCTGTCTACTTGCTTTTTTAAAGATCCAAGCCTTGAGGTGTGCACAGCAAGGATTTGTATTTCTGAGCCAAAGGCAGAAGCAATTTCTGCTGTAGCAAATACTTTACTGCCTGATTGGGCGGTACTGTCGATTGGCAACAGGATTTTTTTAACTTCCCGGCCGAATTTGAAATCCTGGCGCAGGGTAATCACCGGACATGGTGCGTGCGTAACAATCCGGTATGCATTGCTGCCGATCCAGTATTCCTCATAACCTGTAACGCCATGCGTGCCGGCAAAGATAAGGTCAGCATGGATCTTTTTGGCATATTTTGAGATCTCTTCAAAAACTTTGCCTTTACTTAACTTGAAATCAAGTTTCCCCCCTTTGTATTTCTTTTGATATTTATTCAATATCTCCTTAAAAAGGTCACGGGATTCATGCCTTGCCATGCGATCCTGTTTGTCAACTATTAAGTCCGGGCCGGTACAATTATCAACCCAGATCATAGAAACATCTGACCTCAAATGATCAGCATATGCCAGCGAATATT
>JAGLYE010000267.1 GCA_023132505.1 Bacteroidales bacterium
TTTTTCATTTTGCATTTTGCATTTTTCATGTACCATTTGCAACCTTCGAATATCGTGCAATCGTGCAATCGTGCAATCTAATTATTCTCTAACCAAACGAACTCATCCAGAGAATAACCTCTATCTTTTAAGTCTTTGCTATATTCCTCGTAGAAATCAATAAGTGTTTCGGTCGTAACAGAAAAAGTGATACCGCCTTTAGAGATCACGTTTTTTCAGGATCCAGTATGAAAGCCCGACAAATAAAGCCACGTAGCCCAAAACAATTAATGTATCTATAATGCTGATATAGTCCTGGAATTCAACCCCAAAGAGCCGCATGATGGATGTGTTCGGAATATCGATAAGTGTACCAATCGCTTTTTTGGGTAGATAAGTACCAATTCCTGCGGGAAGATAGTAGCGCGCAACGGATTCTACGATGTAATAATACAATAGCAGCAATCCAATGGCAAAGCCTGACCTCTTCACCAGGATCCCGATTAATAATGCGAGTGTGAGGAATGCATAGGTTTCGAGAAAATATGCAAGCAGAAACTCTGTTTTGCCAAATAATTTCCCGAAAGTAATGGAGTCGGTATGTATTATACCCAGGATAAGCCCAATGATCAGTACCAATATTGTTGCTCCAAGCGAGATCATGCCAATAGTCAGAAGCTTGCTGCTCAGGAAGTCCCACCTGCTCATACCGCTGACCACATTTTGTCGTATGGTTTTATAGGAATATTCATTGGTGATCAGGATGATGACGATAACGCCAAGGAATATTTTGAAAAACCCGGCAATATATACGAGAATATGCCAGATATCCGGTAAACTGTAAGCACTCAAGCTTGGTAGTGGTATGGGGCTTTTTTTATTTGCTTCATCGGCAAGGTCGTCGAGAAAACCCTGGATGCCAAAAAAGAAAAGGATGATCAGCAGTGCATATAATCCGATGAGGATCCAGAAAACTTTATTTCCCCGGATCTTTTTGAAATCTATTTTGAGTAGTTTGATCATTTTTCAGACAGTAATTCAAGGAAATAGTTTTCAAGACTTTTCTTTTTTGTGTTCAGATGTGTGAGGTTAATACCTTTTGATAAAAGGTATTTATTGAGTTGGGCACTGTCGTAGCCTTCTTTTACCTTAACCAGCATTATCAGCTTATCTTTTTCAATACTGGTGATATTATCATTTTTCCGGAGTTCATCTTCAAGAGCGTTCATATCATCGGCACCGACTTCAATGTGTGCAGAAGCATTTATCATGTCAGCCACTTTACCTGTAAAGATATTCCTCCCTTTATCAAGAATAACAACATGAGAACATATCTTTTGTACTTCATCAAGCAGATGACTCGCCATGATGATGGTGATCCCGCGTTTGGCAATTTCTATAATGAGTTTACGGACCTCGGCAATGCCTTGCGGATCCAGGCCATTTGTGGGTTCGTCAAGGATCAGCACCTTTGGGTTTCCTAGTAAGGCAGCCGCAATGGCAAGCCTTTGTTTCATCCCCAGTGAGTAGGTGCGGAACTTGCTCTTTCTTCTGCCAGTAAGGTCCATGGTTTTTAGCACCTCCGGGATGGTTTCGTAAGAACAGCCTTTGATGTTGGCAATGATCTTAAGATTATTTTCACCTGAGATATAAGGATAGAAGACAGGAACTTCCAGGATAGCACCAATGTGTTTCCTGTCTTGCTTACTTGGTACTTTCCCAAACCAGGAAAAGCTGCCTCCGCTCGGTTTGATCACGGATAGAATAATTCCCAATGTGGTCGTCTTTCCACTTCCATTGGGGCCAAGAATACCGAAGATACTTCCCTCTTGCACCTCAAGGGATAATTTGTCTACGGCACGGATCCTGCCATAATTTTTCGAAAGCTCATGAATGCTTAAAACAGTTTCTTGCAAGTCGGCTGAATTTATGCGGTTAAAGACAACTAAATTTATTGCAATAATATATTATTTGACGCAGATGAATGCAATTTATTACAAAAAACTCATAAAATTTATGAACACTATGAGTTTTAGTATTATTTTCGCAGGAATTATATTTGATAAGTATTTGTAAACATTAATTGTATGAAGATAGCTGACAATACTGTGGTTTCAATGACCTACACCCTTACCGAAAATGATGAGAAAGGAACAATGATCCAGGAGGTAAATAAAGATAAACCATTTGTTTTTCTTTATGGCTCCGGCTTTTTGCTTCCAAAATTTGAAGAGAACATCAAGGATCTTGAAGCTGCTGCAAGTTATGCTTTTTCTCTCCTCAGCGATGTGGCATATGGGCCGATACGCGATGATGCTTTGATGGAATTGGATAAAAAGCTCTTCGAAATTAAAGGTAAGATAGATGAGAATATCCTGTTTGTGGGTAATGATATTCCGATGCAAAATAATGATGGTCAGACCGTTATGGGGAAAGTACTGGAGATATCAGATGATAAGGTAAAGATGGATTTTAACCATCCTCTGGCCGGTATCGACCTTTATTTCAAAGGAGAAATTCTTGATATTCGTGAAGCAACTCCGGAAGAGGTCGAGCACGGGCATGTTCATGTGCCGGAAGGATAGACCATTAAGATATTCGATACTCGATACTTGATACTCGATACTTGATACTTGATACTTGATACTTGATAC
>JAGLYE010000268.1 GCA_023132505.1 Bacteroidales bacterium
TGAGCTTCCTTTCATTTATCATGTTTATAGCTGTGATCGCTTCTATGGTACAGCTCGTAGAGATGGTTATTGAGAAATTCTCACCGGCATTGTACTCATCACTGGGTATCTTCCTCCCGCTGATCGCTGTGAACTGTGCCATCCTTGGTGGTTCACTTTTTATGCAGGAAAGGGAATACCAGAGCATTGCCGAAGCAACATCCTTTGGCCTTGGCTCAGGAGTGGGCTGGTTCATTGCCATCGTTGGTATTGCAGCCATCCGTGAAAAGATCCGTTATTCGAACGTGCCTGCCCCGCTGCGCGGACTGGGGATCACCTTTATCATTACCGGCCTGATGGGTATGGCCTTTATGATGTTTATGGGAATTCAACTTTAATAGAAAATTATTAAAAAAGTATAAAGATGCTTTTAGTCGGAATAGGACAAGTAATTATAGCAAGTATCATCATCTTCCTCCTGGTGATCATGTTCCTGGTAGCCATGCTGCTTTATGCCAGGAAAAAACTTACGCCGCAGGGCGAGGTCACACTAACCATCAATGATGAGAAAAAACTGGTAGTGAATCCGGGCTTAACCGTTTTATCGACGCTTGCAGCAGAAAAGATCTATCTTCCTTCTGCTTGTGGTGGTGGAGGTACATGTGCCATGTGTAAATGCCAGGTGCTGGAAGGTGGTGGCTCAATACTGCCTACAGAGGTTGGATATTTTACTCGCAAGGAAGCACAGAATCATTGGCGCCTGGGATGCCAGGTGAAAGTAAAAGAAGATATGAGTATCGCCATCCCGCCGGAGATCTTTGGGATCAAAAAATGGGAATGCGAGGTTGTATCCAACCACAATGTGGCGACCTTCATCAAGGAGTTTGTTGTTAAACTGCCGGAAGGCGAAACCCTCGACTTCAAATCAGGTGGTTATATCCAGATCGATGTCCCTAAATGTGTGGTTGACTATAAAAGTATTGACATTGATGAGGAATATCGGGAGGACTGGGATAAGTTCAAGATGTGGGATTTGAAGATGAAGAATCCGGAGCCTATCTTCCGTGCATATTCCATGGCTAACTACCCGGCTGAAAATAATATCATAATGCTGAACATTCGTATCGCCACACCTCCTTTCGACAAGAAATCAGGTGGCTTTATGAAAGTGAACCCCGGTATTTGTTCTTCATATATTTTCTCCAGGAAGCCGGGCGACAAGATAACGATCTCAGGCCCTTACGGGGAATTCTTTATCAAAGACACCCAAAAAGAGATGATGTTTATCGGTGGTGGTGCCGGCATGGCGCCCATGCGCTCACACATCTTCGACCTGTATAAAACCAGGAAGACCAACCGAAAGTCCACATTCTGGTATGGCGGCCGTTCATTGAGGGAGCTCTTCTATATAGATGAGTTCAAAGAACTCGAAGAAAAAAATCCTAACTTTAAATTCAATATCGGGCTGTCAGAACCGGTACCTGAAGATAAGTGGGAAGGATATACCGGCTTTATCCACCAGATCGTGATTGATGAATACCTGAAGAACCATCCCGAACCGGAAGAAATCGAATACTACCTCTGCGGGCCTCCCATGATGAACGATGCCGTGCTGAAAATGCTCGACGACTATGGCGTACCGGAGGAGATGATCGCCTTTGATGACTTTGGAGGCTAAAAAAAAGACCTCAAACAGATATACAAGACCTCTTTGCATGGTGCAGGGAGGTCTTTTTTTGGTGTTAGGTGTTGGGTGTTGGGTGTTGGGTGGATTTTCGATACTCGATATCCGATACTCGATATCCGATACTCGATATTCAAATAGCTGTGAAGCTCTGTGTTTTCTGTGCCTCTGTGGCGGAATTGGGCATTAGGTACTCGGCACTCGGTACTCGGTACTCGGTACTAGGCATTTATAGGCTCATCAAAGAGATTATAACCAATTTGCAACTATATATTCCAAATCATCAGATTCATATCTGATTTTTTCGTATCTTAGTTCGGATAAAAACCCAAATTGGCAGTAATGCTTGAGCCGCCGGTATGTGACCAAATTTTAAGAAAAGAGAAAACGGGAAATTTATTAACCATGGGTTAAGCCGTTGATTGTTATTGATAGCGCGTTGCTTGTGACAGGGAGATTCATAATTTTATTAACCAATTAACAATAGTATAATGAAAAAAGTAAATTACATTTTTTTGACTTTGTTGCTTCTGGGAATAACAACAGTAACAAACGCTCAAGCCTGGACACAAGTTGGGGCAGATATCGAAGGACAAGGCGTTGAAGATTATTCCGGTTATTGTGTAAGTTTAAGTGCTGACGGAAGCATAGTTGCAATAGGTTCACATAATGCAGGATCTTCTAATAATGGACGGGTGAGAGTATTTCAGCGTTCAGCAGGAATCTGGACACAGGTAGGTATTGACATATGCGGGGAAGCTGACGATGATCATTTCGGTATTGGCGTAAGTTTAAATTATAATGGTACTGTTTTGGCTGTTGGGGCCTATAAAAATGACGGAGCAGGTACTAATGCAGGCCATGTAAGAATATTCAGTCAGTTGGCATCCGGAAACTGGATTCAAAAGGGGGCTGATATTGACGGGGAAGCTGCCGGTGATCGTTCAGGTTATTCCGTAAGCTTAAGT
>JAGLYE010000269.1 GCA_023132505.1 Bacteroidales bacterium
TACTTCCAGATAGGCACTAGGCATTAGGCACTAGGAACTAGGCACTTATAGTTTTCCAAAGTAGTTAGGTTCAAATTGTCATCTTCGACCCCGAGTTTTCGGGGGAGAAGATCCCATTCATCAGAAAGTACAGCCAGCATAATCCTTTACCGGCGTTTCGCCTCACCGCAAAGGCGCCAGGGCGCAAAGATCCGCAAAGAATACCTTCTCCGAGAGTATCGAATATTTCCTGTGGCCGGTGACCGATTTTTTCGTATATTTGTACAAATGCATCAAGAATCCGCCTTAGGCGGATACCAACCGATCGGGCTCACGACACGGTGGTTCAGAAGATGTGGGGCAGCCGCCCAAATGTGATGAGCAATCACAACGCATATTTTGGCTTGATGTAACAATGTTTAACCTTTTAAATTGTTACGTTATGCAAAAAGAAACAAAAACAATTCAATTTCAATTGAAGGAGGGAAGTAAAACACTGACTTTTGGCTTTCATCCGATCTTCCAAACCTATGTGGACGTGAGGAAGGTTCTGCTCGATCATCCGGATGGGTGCCTGCTTATGCGGCACCATAAATTCCTGCAGACCCAACTTATTTTATGTGATGTGCGATTATGCAGGCTCATGGTTTTTGATGAGTCGGGTCGCTTTGTGTCCTTAAAGATCCATGATATGGCTGTTGATGCTCCCGTTTCTCTGTTTATTCCGGAGGTATTCACTCTTATATTGCCGACAGGAAGCGACTTGTTGAAGGAGAATATCAGTTCCATGGAAATGGTGCAAAGCCACAAGAATGATAAAGCTAATAACAAAAACTAAATTAATTGAACCATGAAATATATTTTAATACTACGGCCGGGTGATGACAAGCGCATTGCCGAAAATAAAAAGTACTTTGAGGAAAAAACAATGCAGGAATTGGTAGATGCCTATAACCGGGAAGCAAAAATGGGCATCGTGGGTGTGCATTCACAGGCATTGCATCTCCTTGCTTTAAGACAGGAATTTATCGAGCGCTTCCTTGATTGCCCAATCTATATCGAGGATGAATGTATTTTGGGGCTGAAAGGGGAGGTTGAGCTGGTGGATGGGGAGGTGCGAAGGATTTGTGATGGGGAAACTATGTGATTTTGAATTTGATGAATTTAACAGGCTCAAATTGTCATCTTCAACCCTGAAAATTCGTGGAGAGGATTCCCTGGCTTTGCCACCTTCGTTAGCAAACTCTTTCACCAGGGCTCTGCATGGTGCCGACAGAATCCTCTACTAGTATACAGCGAAACGCCAGGGGGTCCTTCTCCCGCTTCTGCTACGCTCCAGCGGAATCAGGATGACCGGTGCAAGAAACGATCCTTCCTGCCCTTTGCGGCCAAGCATAATTCTGATTTCTGGTATCAAATATCTGATATCTGATTTCCTCACCGTCTATATTCCACACCATTCAAATCAATCCAAAACGCCTGTCCACCAGCTTCCACCTTCACAATGCCATCATCAAAAATATGCCCCGCCTTTTCATACTTCGCCGGGATAACGATATTTCCATTGGGGTCGATATAACCGCTGAGGCCGTTTTCTTTATACAATGCGCGGCCGCAGTGGAAATGTGATACGTACTCAAAGGTACAGGGGATCATTATTTTTCCGCGGTCGTCGATAAAGCCATACTTGCCACTCATCTTCATGCGGGCCAGGCCTTCGGAGAATTGTGCCGCATCTTCGTACTCAAAATTGGTGATCTCGTAGCCGTATTCATCAATATAGCCCCAAAGGCCATTCTTTTTAACAGGTATGTAGTCGTTGGCAAAGACGTTGGCGGCCTCAAATTCAAAGGGGATCACGGTTTCATTCTCTGCATCGATATAACCCCATTTCCCGTCTTTTTGCACGGGCACGATACCGTGGCCAAAGGAATAGGCGTTGTCATATTCGCAGGGGATCACCAGCTTGCCGTTCTTGTTGAGAAAGCCGTACTTTTCACGCACCTTCACGCTGGCATAGCCATTATAAAAGCTGCTTGCATATTCATATACCGGCTTCACCACTTCTTCGCCATAACGGTCGATAAAGCCATAGCGCTTTTTCTGCCCCACTTTTGCCATGCCGTCGCTGAACACAAAGGCTTCCATATAGCGGAAAGGCACTACCCTCTGTCCTTCTTTGTCGATATAGCCGAACATGCGGCCTTGTTTAACATAGGCGCGGCTCTCGTAAAATTCGGAGGCCAGACCATATTGCGCTCCCACCACACGGATGCCGTGGCTGTCGTAAAAGCCGTCCTTCCCGCCCTTGCTATAGCGGATCATGCCCTCACGCCACTCTCCCATGCTTTCCAGGGTCACAGGTACCATGATGTTACCGTTTTCATCGATCAGCCCGTAGAAACCGTTCTTCTTCACCTTGGCAGCGCCCTCGTAAAAGGGATATGCTTCGTCATACTCTGCAGCAACCACCAGCTCGTCCTGGCTGTTTGCGTATCCCCACTTTTCGCCATCCAAAAATGGGATTCGGTTTGCGATTTGCTGTGCATTTAAAGCCAGACTGATCAATAATAAGCTGATTGAGAGCAGTTTCTTCATTGGTTTTCTTTTGTTTCAAAGATAGCAAATCACATATTAGTGCCTAGT
>JAGLYE010000027.1 GCA_023132505.1 Bacteroidales bacterium
GAACTGGTCTGCACCCGGTGTGAGGTGATCAACAATGGCATATTTGCCTGCTGAAACTTCAGTCATCGGTAAAGCCGCCATGTTATCCCAGCCCACGGTAGTACCACTTCCAAGTAAGTGAATAACCTTTGTTACCACAACATCTTCATAAGGTGTAATGGTCAGGGTGATAACCTCTGAATAAGCATCCGAATAACTCGTTTCATTGTTAATGAAGGACTTCACCTTGAATGAGAAATCAGTCGCCTCACCGGCTACTGCGCCCATTGCCAGGGCTTTCACATTCATGGTACCAACGCTTGGTGTAAATGTCACATCATTTGTTGTAATAAGGTCGGCAACATTCATGAAATTGCTATCGGCAACATCATACTGCAGAGTATATTTGACCGTTTCAAGGCCTGAAAGGCTATAAGAAGCCGCTGCCCACTGGAATGTGGCAAAATCATTGTCTGCCTCATTTTTTGTCAGCACATAAACCCCGCCATTCTCCGGGCTGATCATCGCCGGCGGGACAGTCTTACTCATATCCAGAATAGGTTCATTATCTGCTTTCTTGCATGCAAACAAGACACCCAGTCCCAGAAAGAGCAGAAAAATATATTTGATTTTTTTCATAACATTAAATTTTTAAGTTCTTAATAACCGGCATTCTGAACCAGGTTCGGATTAGCTGTCAGGTCTGATGCAGGGATAGGGAACAGATTATATTTACTGTCTGTAGCAACACCTTCCTTGATCTTACCTTTCCATGGCCAGAGGTAGGTGCCTCCGGTGAATTTTCCAAACCTGATGAGGTCAGTTCTGCGATGACATTCCCACATTAGTTCGCGCGCACGCTCATCAAGGATGAAATCAAGGTCGATACTGCCGGCCGGGTCAGCATTTGCCCTGGTTCTGAGGTCATCAATTAAACCTTCTCCATTTCCGTGGGTTCCGCCTGTTCCGCCTCTCAGCACGGCCTCAGCATACATCAGGTAAACATCGGCCAGTCTGAACATTGGAAAATCAGTATCGACGTACTCAAGGCTGCTTCCGGGATCACCCGTTGAAGTAAGGTTGGTGAACTTGGTTATAGCATAACCTTCATTGAAAATTGATATATCATCGATCTCCAGTGCCTGCCCTTCGGTGAAGAACATGGCGCGATTATCGGTTGCTCCGGTGATATCATCAAATTTATTTACAATGGCACTGGTAGTACGTGTTCCTCCCCAGCCACCTGATACTCCATAATCTTCGGGTGCCATATCGCCTCCAATCCCGGCATGGATTATGAAATTGGTACCTCCCCAGGTGGTTGTGCTGATTCCATCAAAATTCACGCTAAAGATCACCTCATTTGCATAAACCGGACCATTATCAGCCGTGAACAAATGGGCAAAGGTTCCAACAAGTGAATATCCGGCATCGATGATCTTATCGCAATAGGTAACACACTCAGTATACTTTTGTGCACCGGTATAAACTTCTGCATTCAGATACAACTTGGCGAGGAGCATCCAGGTACATGCCTGATCGGCACGCCCATATTCGTTACCCCTTGCCGGTTTCATCAGGCCTTCAATAGCCTTGAGTTCACTTTCGATATAGGCATAAAGGTTTGCACGTTGTATCTGAGGAGGGAAGTAGAAACCAACAGCATCTGCCTCAGTTACGAATGGCACATTGCCAAAGAGGTCGAGTGCATGCCAGTAACTCAATGCCCGCAACCAGCGTGCTTCAGCCCTGTAAAAACCTATGTCTTCACGAAGAGTTCCGCTTACGCCGCGTTCGTCGAGTTTTTCATCGGATGTTTCCCTGATGAATTCATTCACAGCAGCGATCTGATAAAATATCCTGTAGTAGAAAGCTGTAATGAATACATCGCTTGCCCCCCAGGTCTGATGGTGGAAATCTTTAATTGTCTGGTCGTTCCATCCGATCACTGCCTCATCTGTAGGCAATTCCTGGTGGTACCAGTATCCACGCAAATATTGTCCGAAGCCCTCATCGATCCCTGTAATATCAGGATCCCCATGCGGGCCTTGCTGTCCTGAAATGGCCAGGCCGGCATAGAGCTTTGCAAGAACAAATTTATAGTTCGCAGGATCGTCAAATACCGTAGCAGCTGTTACAACGTCTTTATCCAAAGGCACGGTATCCAGATCTTTGTGGCAGGAAGTCCCTATCAGGACCATCCCGGAAACCACTAATATGATAGATAGTATTCTTTTCATGTCTTTTGTTTTTTCGTTAGAACGTTAAACTTACACCAAGAACATAAGCCCTCGGCCTCGGATAAATGTTGTTGTCGATCCCATTATATATCTCAGGATCGATCCCCCTGTATTTGGTAATAATGAAAGCATTATTAACCGTAAATGTCAGTCGGAGATTTAGTCTTTCTTTCGCAAGATTCCTGAAATTATAACCCAGGGTCATATAATCCATTTTGAAGAATGAACCATCCTGGATAAAATAATCGGACAGGTATTGTGGGTTATCAAAACCTGTTTCAGTAACATCTGTGCTGATGTTTGAAAGGTATGGCCCTTCGGGGCGATACAGCCTTTCATACACAGCATTTTCCGATTCAACGTTATTATAAACATAGTTCCCGAGATACACACGGCCGGAGAATGAGAAGTCAAGGTTCTTCCATACGAACGTGGAATTCAGGCCGATAATGAAATCAGGATGTGGGTCTTTATAATGATACCTGTCATCATCAGTAATCTCTCCATCGCCGTTCCTGTCAACATACATGCCTTGTATCGGTTTTCCGTCAGCATCATAAACCTGCTCATATACAAAATATGAGAATGCCGGATGCCCGACACTGTGTATCTGAACGGTATTACCAACACCACCTGCAATGCCGCCAACTTTGTAACCCAGGTAGTTCGGGTCGTCAGAAGCAGTCAGCTTGGTGATCTCATTTCTGTTATAGGTAAAGTTCACACCAATATCCCACGACATATCTGTTTTGGCTATTGCTTTTCCAAAGAGAGAAAGTTCAATACCTTTGTTTTCAAGGTTTCCGATATTGGTAAGGATCTCATTTGTAAGATTTGTTCCTGCAGGTACAGGGACAATATTCAACAGGTCTTTGGTTTCCCTCAGGTAAAGATCGAGGTAACCGTAAATCCTGTCTTCAGCGAAGCCAAAATCGAGGCCAATGTTGTATGTAGAGGTCTCTTCCCATTTGATGTTGGCATCATAACCTTCCGGCCTTAGCGTACGGTAGTAAGTATTTCCCAGAAGATAGTATGCACCTTGTATGTTGTAAGTATACCTGGCCAGGTACGGGTAATTACCCTGGTCTATACTTTGCTGACCGGTAATACCATAACTCAGCCTGAGTTTCATCTGCGACAGCCAGCTGGCATTTTCCATAAACTTCTCATCATTGATCTTCCATGCAACGGCCACTGAGGGAAACCATCCTGAACGGTTATCCTTTGAGAACCTGGAAGTATTATCATTCCTCAGGGTAAGGGTAAGTAGGTACCTGTTTTTAAATGAGTAATTTATTCTTCCATAGTACGATAACAAGAAATATTCGGTTGGATCATCAATGGTATCAGTCAATTCAGGTGTTCTTACCACGTTAGAGTTTATGGCGAAATTACTCCTGTAGAAATGCTGCCATGAGTAACCCATCATAGCATTGATATTACTATTAATGGATTCAATGTTCTTATCGTAGTTCAGATAAAATTCAAGCAGTTTATTCTGTTTTTCCTGTTTGTAATAGTTATCAACACCGCCACCATTTTGAGGATTATATTCAAAAGCAGCAGTAGTATCAACAAATACGTTTCCTTTACTGCTTGAAAAATCACCTGCAAGATTCAGGTTAGCCCTTAATTCCGGCAGAAAATGCATGCGGTAATCTAACTGGGCATTTCCAAGAAACCTGTGAACATTTGACTGGTCATCCCTTTGATCAAGAAGTGCCACAGGATTTCTTGTGGCCTGTTCAACAGGATTTCCATTCGCCTGGGCCCAGTAGTAATAACCTCCGAAAGGAGCATTGGCATCATCAAGCCTGACAGCCTGGGTTGGGTCAAACTGAAGGGCGGCACCAATGGCACCATGATCGGCAAACCTGTTTTTAACATTGATATACTTAGCATTCACATTGATCTTCAGGTGATCGCCAAATACGGTCGGGTTCAGGTTAAGGCCAACGGTTGTCCTTTTCATATTATCAGTCTTGAGTATCCCGTCCTGACCTGAATAACCCAGTGAAAACCTGTAAGGCATCCAGCTAAAGGCTCCTGCAGCACCAATATAATGTTCCATGCCAAAGGCATTCGTGAAGATCTCGTCCTGCCAGTTGGTATTGGCATCTCCCATCATGTCGACATGGCTGGGTTGCTTGTCTGCGATCAGCCCACGATATGCGTCGGCATCATATACACTAACTCTTTTTGTTGGTGTATTCAGAGAGAATTTCCCTGTGTATTCCACTTTGATCTGGAATTTTTTTCCGCCTGCACCAAACCTTGATTTCTTTGTAGTAACGATTATCACACCATTGGATGCCCTTGAACCGTATATGGCCGTTGCGGATGCATCCTTGAGTATGGTCATGCTTTCAATATCGTTCGGGTTGATGGTGCTGAGCGGGCTTCTCAAACCAGAGATCCCGTCATTATCGACCGGAACACCATCAATAACGATCAGCGGATCATTCAGGGCCTGGAGTGAAGAACCTCCCCTGATACGGATCGTAGATTCTGCACCGGGTGAACCACCGCTGTTCACAACCTGAACACCGGCAACCTTACCGGCGATCAATTCTGCGGGGTTGATGATCGCCCCCTGATTAAAGTCTTTCGCTTCGATCGCATTTACTGCACCGGTGGCATCAGCCTTTTTCTGGATACCGTAACCGATCACCACAAACTCATCAAGAAGTTCCGCATCAATCTGCAGAGAAACATCTACTGTTGTATTGGGCTGAACAGTAACTTCTTTCGACTGATAACCTATATAGGATATCACCAGCACACTGTTGGGCTCAACAGTAAGGCTGAACTTACCGTCATAATCAGTGGTAGTACCTGTGGTTGTCCCTTTGACCAGCACTGAAGCACCCGGAAGGCTTGAGCCATCTTCGGCATCAAAGACCATTCCCCTCACTGTTCCTTCCTGGGCATAACCTGCCGGAACAAGCAATGCCATAAACATGAGAAACAGTAAGAATCGGAGAGTAACTTTTCTTACCATAGAAATTGATTTAAGTTAGTAAACATATGTACAAAATAATATTTCAAATACATGCTCCACCATTTTGGCAAAATGGTGTATAATGTGTAAAGTTAACTTTAATTTAATACTGAATCAATATCTATATAATAGATTTGTTATTATATAGAATGATTCTAAAAAAAACAATTGGTTCCGGGCTATAATGATGTAATTCGCGTAGGATAAATTCTTGTTAGTCAAACAGGACTGTGTTCTGCAAAAGCCCGACATGATACCGGGCAAACTTTGCTTATTCCTGCTCACTCACAAAAATGCGATATTCCCATGGAGCAAGCGAAAACATCTGATCAGGTTTGATCTGTATTATCTCTTCCGTGAACCAGTCTTTGAGATCTTTTTCTTTACCCCGGAATTTAAGTGTCATTTCCCGGGGCATATCACTCAAATTGGCAATGACCAGTACTGCATTATTACCATTCCTGCGCAGGAATGCATAAACCGATTCATCATCTGATGTTTTAAGCCTTTTCATCTTACCCCCTTCTATTCCGCTCCAAAGTGCAGGGTTCTCTTTACGCAGTTGTCCGAGCTTTTGATAAAATTCGCTCAAAGGATAATCGCCCCAGTCAACACTATCTTTCTCAAAAAACTCCAGGCGCCTGTTAAAAGCAGCTTCCTGCCCTGTGTAGATCAGGGGCATACCCGGCAATGTATAGCTTAGTACAGCAAAAGTACCGGCGGCATCTCCCATACGCTCATACTCAGTACCATTCCAGGAGTTTTCATCATGATTGGTGATGAAATGCATGCGGTAAGCATCCTTTGGAAATTGTTTATCATGTTTGGCAAAATATGCATCTATATCCGTGACATTCTTTTTTCCCTGTGCCACATCATTCATCAAATGATGGAACTCCCAGGCATACGACATATCGAATGCGCTGGTGTGATGTTCAACTTCTTCAGCTTCTGCCAGCATAAAAACAGCTTTGATCTGATCAAGCTCCGCTCTGGTTTGATTCCAAAATTCGACAGGCACTTCCCCGGCTACATCGCAGCGGTAACCATCGATATCAGCTTCGGTAATCCAGAATTTCATGGCGTCAATCATGGCAGTTCGCATTGCGTCATTGTCATAGTCAAGTTCAGCAACATCGGTCCAGTCGAAAGGAGCTATCATCTCCCCGTTCTCGTCCCTGGTGTACCAATCGGGATGATCTTCAACCCAGGCATGGTCCCAGGCAGTGTGGTTGGCTACCCAGTCGAGGATGACATACATTCCCATGCTATGTGCTTTATCCACAAGTTCCTTAAAGTCCTCAAAGGTTCCATATTCGGAGTTTACTGCAGTATAATCCTGCACTGAATAATAGCTTCCCAGCGATCCTTTCCTGTTTTTCTCCCCTATCGGGTGGATAGGCATCAGCCAGATAATATCAATACCAAGTTCCTTGAGCCGGGGCAGATGCTCTTCAAAGGCCTTAAAAGTCCCCTCCGGTGTATATTGGCGTACGTTTACCTCGTAGATCACAGCATTTTTGCTCCATGCAGGGTGGATAACATTGCTCTCAGGTGGTAAATTGCCTGCCTTCTTACTTTTGCATCCTGCTAACAGCAGTCCGCCCACCAGAACAACAGCCAGGATAATAATTAAAGATTGTGTAATTAGCATTTTTATTTTCATTGTTAATCAGAGTTTTAAACAAGGGTTGCCAACCTTATTAAGGTTGGCAACCCTATATTATCAGTTTTCCGCGGTATAAATATCAAAGGTTCCCGGTTCCAGACTAACACTTATGCTGCCATCTGAAAACTCCGGTTCTGAACCAAAATGGCTTTTCAGTGTGATTTTTCCAAATCTGTCCGGAATTTCAAAAGTAAGGGTTTTTGCTTTTGTGTCTTTATTCATGAGCACAATTACAATATCGTCGAAGTAAGTCCTGCAATAAACATATGTCTGATCTGTCACCAGCAGCGTTACAAAATCGCCATAGATTAGTGGAAGACATTTGCTACGCAATTCGGTAAGCTTTTGAGCGGTATTACGCACATTCAGTTCATGCTCATTCAGTGCATCAAAGCGCATCATGCGACGGCTGTCGGGGTCGTTGCCCCCGGCCATGCCGATCTCATCGCCATAATAAATAACAGGTAATCCCGGTATGGTCATATTGAATGCAAAAAGCATCTCTGTAACTTTATATCCGGCTTCATCACCTACTTCGATATCCCTGGTCCAGCCTGCCATCTTGGCATCTTCATCGAAGTGCAAATCACCGCCGGCATAAGAGGTAAAACGTCCGCGGTCCTGGTTTCCTGTGATGTACCCCATCAAGTTATGCGCCCCGTAATATTGCATACTTTCTTTCAGTGAAGCATCCAGCCGGCTGAAAGGTTCATCCGGCCTGATAAACACAGCCAATGCATCATCGTACACATTGAAGTCAAACTGCCCATCCAGCATGCCGGTTCCTATATAGCTGTTGATCAGGTCAGGGCCCCCATAAGTTTCCCCGATCTGGTACAGCTGTCTGCCTCCCGCATCAGTAACCTGTTCCTTAAGCTTCCTGGTAAGCGTCCGCCAGAATACTTCAGGGACATGTTTGGTAGCATCATGCCGGAAGCCGTCAAGCTGATACTTTTTGATCCAGTAAACTGCCGAATCCGAAAGCATCTCATACACTTCAGGGTTTGCAAGGTCGAGAGTAGGCAGAAAGACATCAAACCATGTGGTCAGTCTGTATTCATCCCAGCGCTCTGTATTCAGGGAGCCATCGGGCAGATAGAGTTCTGTGGCCCAGTCGGGATGCTCCTGATATACCGGATGCTCTTGATGTACATGGTTAGCTACAATATCCAATAAAACATTCATAGCATTTTCATGGGTAAGACCGACAAGTTCATGCAGGTCTTCCTCGTTTCCATACCTGTCGTCGATAAGGGTAAATGATATTGGCCAGTAGCCATGGTACCCGGAGAATTTTGAAGGAGGTTCGGGCCAGTACCCAAATGCTCCTTCAGGGTTCTTAATAAGTGGCGAGATCCATAAAGTATTTACTCCCAGATCTTTGAAATAGCCATCCCTGATCTTCTGGCTAATCCCTTTAATGTCACCCCCGTGATAATCGGCAGCCGGTAACACTTCCGGTTGATTGAGGGGCCTGTTGTTGGAAGGATCAGCATCATAAAACCTGTCGACAAAGGCATTGTACAGGATCATGCTATGCATATCAAAGCGGGTTATTAGTGCCGGATCGTTAAGTACTTTTCCATATTCAAGCGGGATAAGTATATCATTAGAGACACCATATGCATTCCAGGCCCACACCCGGATGTATGAGCGCTGTATATTTTTTGCTGCTTCCGGTATCCCTATCTCATATTCCCCCGATTCTTCAAGCTCAAAATACGCTTCCGGGAGCAGGATATTCTGCCACAAAACAAAAAGGCCTTCCACCTCCCGCTCAAATCCTATCCCGATATCATCGCCATCATATTCATCCGTAAATATTACAGGTACTTTATCAGCAATATCCAATCCAACTGACAGAAGGGAATTAAACCCTCCCATGTTATTGTCGATCTTGATATGATTGGCGGGGTCGAGGCCTTCCACGCCATCAACAACCAGCAGGTACTGATAAGTGCCGGGGCTTAACATAAGGGTAGCTTTCCAAATCCCATCTTTAAGTTCAAAATCCGGCCTTCCGGCTGTCCAGCCGTTGAACTCCCCCCTTACAGTTACATTTTCATATTGCTCATCACCCGGGTCGAATTGCAGTTCTACAGCTTGCTTCCCCGACCGGAGCAAGGGAATGACCTCGGTGATCCCATTGGCAGTGACCTCAAGTGCAAGGATAGCTGGCATTCCGGCAGATGATTGTATACGAATAAGCCCTGCTTCCATACTAAACAGGCTGTCAGGCAATCCTATGATATTGAAATGCTCAACATCATCTGTATTCAGGTAAAAATCAGACAGGGGAACCTCTGTTTGATCAACATTCAGGCTTAGCAAACTTGCCAGTCCGATAATATTTGATTCCGGGGAAAGCGGTGGATATTTGTCCACTGTACAAGCCGTGATGGTCAGGGTCACAAAAATGAGCAACAATACTTTTTTCATTTGGATCTTTATTAATGGCAGATAGATATTTATTCAATCTCGAGAATCAGGCTTGACTTTGATGGAACTAAAATTGTTGAGATATCTTCAATTTTCATTTGTCTGGTCACTTCAAACGCTTTTCGTTCGCCTTTCAAACACTCATCAAAACGGTCAAGAGCAGGCATTTTCACCGGCTTATCGTTATTATTCAGCACAACCATCAGTGTTTCTGTATCATTAAGGCGGAAGTAAACATATATACCGCCTTCAGGAATAAAGTGAACAAGTTTGCCATCATGTAACACAGTAGCTTGCTTTCGCCAGTTTTGAAGCAACTTAACATATTGCTGTGCTTCCAGTTGGTCTGCACTTAGGCCATCACCCGTAAATGCATTTACCTCATCTTCATCCCATCCGCCGGGAAAATCTCTGCGAATATATCCATGTCCTTTATGCTCCTCCCCTTCCATCAGTACCTCTGTACCATAATAAACCATGGGAATCCCACGGGTAGTATAAAAAAATGCCAGGCCCATTTTGTATTTATTCATGTCCTCACCCATCAGGGTATAATACCGCGAGAGGTCATGGTTATCAGGAAAGATGACATTAGTATAAGGATTATCGTAAAGAAAATCCTGGGCAAGCACATAATATAGCCTTGCCATGCCCTCGGTCCAGGTTTCACGCTCGTGAAAGGCTTTATCCGCCGCAAAGTGAAGGGGGAAATCAGTCACGCTGGGCAAGTGCGAATTATAGCCAAAGCGTTCATTTTCAGATTCGGCATAATAAGCAGTGATAGCTTCCTTTTGCAGCCAGGCCTCCCCGACGATATTAAAATCGGGATATTCAAATCTCATGCGTTTCATCCATCGGGTCATAAATTCCTGATCGGAATATGGGTATGTATCCATTCGTATACCATCCAACCCTGCAAATTCCACCCACCAGATACTGTTCTGTATCAAATAATTGGCCATAAACTCATTTCCCTGGTTAAGGTCAGGCATATTGGTATCGAACCAGCCATTTTGCATTTTAGTCTTGTCAAATTCTGCTGCATGAGGATCTGAGTTAACCGGCGAACGGAAATTCGAACGCGTAAATTCAGGCCATTGGTTGATCCAGTCTTCCGAAGGAAGGTTTTCCATCCACCAGTGCCCGTACCCGCAATGGTTGAACACCATGTCCATGATCACCCTTATGCCGAGTTCATGGCAATCCCTCACAAAATGAATATAATCTGTATTGGTCCCGAATCGCGGGTCAACTTTGTAGAAATCCGTTATCGCATAACCATGGTATGAATACTTCGGGTTATTGTTCTCCAGCACAGGATTCAGCCATATAGCCGTAAACCCCATCTCATCGATATAAGCCAGGTGATCTGCAACTCCTTTAATGTCACCGCCATGGCGGCCATCAGGATTATTCCTGTCTGCTTTTTCGAGCATTCCCGGCATATTGTCATTGGCGGGATCTCCATTTGAAAATCGATCAGGCATGACAAGGAGGATCACATCATCAGGGCCGAATCCGATCCTTTCGGCAGAGCCGCTTATCCTTTCTTTCAGTTCGTATTCGTAAACATAACGAACATCCTCATCCCTGTCAAAATCTATTCTCATTATGCCCGGACCAGCATCCTGGTCGATCTGAAGATCCAGAAAGAGATAATCGGGATTTCCGGTCTTGCTGACTTTTATAAGATGCACACCCGGATAAACCAGCCTGGGAGCAGTATATGCTATTCCTTCTGCATACACCATTAGTTGTAGCTCCGTCACCTTCATCCCTGTCCACCAAAACGGCGGCTCAACAAGGGGTGTTTTCTGCCCATTGGCAAATATTGAGAACAGGGTCAATAAAACAAAATACAGGAATGTTTTCATATAATAATGGTTAACGATCACCGCTTACCGGCAATCGGTTTATATTCACAGCTGTCAGGATAGCAGCCCCCTTAGGTTGAATGTTCAAGCTTACTATCCCACCAATACATTTGCAGGTGCTTCCATCCAATTCATTCAAATAGGTTTCAGCTAAAGGGCACTCCAGTTCAACTTCATGCAAATTGAAGGAATTATTGAATACAGCTATCACAATATCTTCATCGTATTGCC
>JAGLYE010000270.1 GCA_023132505.1 Bacteroidales bacterium
GAGTTCGAGGGGATTTTTCACCTTTTCCTTAAGGAGGGCAATATCAACTACATCGATCATCTTGTCCACGTATTGGATATTTAATCCTGAAATATAGTCTTCACGGATATCTTCTATGTCTTTAAGATTTTCTTTTGACAATACGATATCTTTGACACTTGCTCGTTTGGCGGCAAGGATCTTTTCTTTGATCCCACCTACCGGAAGCACTTTTCCCCTGAGAGTTATCTCACCCGTCATCGCCAGCTTGTTGCGTACTTTACGCTGAGTAAAAGCTGATGCCAGGGCTGTAAACATAGTGATCCCTGCTGACGGGCCATCCTTTGGTGTTGCCCCTTCCGGGACATGGATATGCACATTCCATTTCCTGAAAATGTCGGGGTCTATGTCCAACAGTGATGCATGAGCTTTCAGGTATTCAAATGCCAGGGTTGCTGATTCCTTCATCACATCACCCAGGTTACCGGTTAAGGTAAGGGTGCCTTTCCCCCTGCTAAGACTGACCTCAACAAAAAGGATCTCTCCCCCGAAGGGAGTCCAGGCGAGTCCTGTCACTACACCGGCTATCTGACCATCCACTACCCGTTCACGCTGGGTTATCACCGGTCCCAGGAATTTTCTGATATCTTCATTATTTACCTTCTTATTGTAGTCCTCACCCATAGCAATGAACTTCACATTGCTCCGTATCACTTTTGCGATGGATTTTTCGAGGGAACGCACTCCGGCCTCCCTGGTATAGTCGGCAATGATCTTCCGTATTATACCTTTCGTAAAGCTGAGCTGTCTTTTTTTCACGCCATGTTCCTCAAGTTGTTTGGGAACAAGGTGCCTTCTGGCAATCTCTATCTTTTCTTCGAGCAGGTAACCGCTCAAGTTGATGACCTCCATACGGTCACGCAGGGCAGGATGTACCGTATTAAGTGTATTTGCAGTAGCAATGAACATGATCTTCGACAGATCAAAATTCACCTCCAGGTAGTTATCATGGAATTCGACATTCTGTTCCGGGTCAAGTATTTCAAGCAATGCGGCCTGCGGATCGCCCTGAATACTATTTCCGCTTACCTTATCAATCTCATCGAGAACAAATACAGGGTTCGACGACTTTACCTTTTTAATGTTCTGGATGATCCTTCCGGGCATAGCCCCGATATAGGTTTTGCGGTGCCCCCGCAACTCGGCCTCATCCCTGACACCTCCCAGCGACATGCGAATATACTTTCTGCCAAGAGAGCGGGCTACGGATTTCCCAAGTGAAGTTTTACCCACCCCCGGAGGACCAACCAGGCAAAGAATGGGTGATTTATGGTCTTTCTTTAATTTGATCACGGCAAGGTGTTCAATGATCCTTTCCTTAACCTTTTCCAAACCATAGTGGTCTTCATCAAGGATTTTCAGTGCATTATTGAGATCGAGATTATCAGTTGTAAACTCATTCCAGGGCAGCTCAACCAGCATCTCAAGGTAGTTAACCTGTATGGAATATTCTGCAGCCTGCGGGTTCATACGCTGAAGCTTTCTCATCTCACTGTCAAAAACCTCCTTAATTTCTTTTGACCATTTCTTAAGAGATGCCGTTTCCTTCATCTCATTGATCTCCTGTTCATAAGGGCTGCCACCCAACTCTTCCTGAATGGTCTTTAGCTGCTGGTTGAGCAGGAAGTCACGCTGTTGTTTGTCAAGGTCGGTCTTAACTTTATCCTGTATCTGGTTTTTCAGTTCAAGAACCTGCATCTCACGGCTGAGTGCTTTCAGCACCTTATTTGCCCTATCTATAAGATCGGAAACCTCAAGCAGTTCCTGCTTCTCCCTGATCTCAATATTCAGGTTTGA
The DNA here is from genome assembly GCA_023132505.1 of Bacteroidales bacterium. Taxonomy (GTDB): domain Bacteria; phylum Bacteroidota; class Bacteroidia; order Bacteroidales; family B18-G4; genus B18-G4. Next base: position 1,837 of record JAGLYE010000270.1, read on the forward strand.
TGATGCAAAGTTGACCAGGAATACCGGGCTTTCAATGTTTTTAATGGCGAAAGCTGCATCCGAAGGCAGATTGGGTGACATCCTGATGATCTGCATCGACAAATCCTTAACAGATGATATCAATGCTTTAAAGCTTTCATCCTCTTTATCTACCTCGTGTTCCAGCGTTTCAAATGATGCCACTTTTGCCTTGAAGTAAGGGTCGGTCTGATGAAGTTCCAAAAGCCTGAACCTTTTCTTCCCCTGTATGATCGCTGTAGTGCTTCCATCAGGCATTTGCAGTATCTTCATGATTTGTGCAACAGTTCCCACGTGATACAGGTCGTCAGCTCCCGGATCCTCTATTTCTATGTCCTTCTGTGAAATAACCCCGATGATCTTATCACCGGCATAGGAATCCTTGATCAGCTTTATTGATTTGTCCCTGCCAACGGTAATAGGAATTACCACACCTGGAAACAGCACATTATTTCTCAATGGAAGTATTGGGAGTTCCTCAGGGATCTTTTCTGTATTCATCAAGGCTTCATCCTCGTTGGAGAGCAGAGGAATAAATTCTGCTTCGCCGTCAAGAAGATCCGTAAAATCCAGTATATCTTTGTCAGTAAAATGTTCCATATGTATGGTCAAAATGTCAGTATGTCAGTAAATGCAGTCGCGTAGAAAATTATAAGGATTATACTCATAATGCCTGCCAATTGTTACATATAAGGCATGTTCATTTTCTGTTACGCTTAGCTTTGTTTTATAATGAGGATAAGGTCAATCTTCGTGCCAAAT
>JAGLYE010000271.1 GCA_023132505.1 Bacteroidales bacterium
ATCCTCTTCTTTGCCCCAAGGCCGGTAAAATAGGCATTGGCCTTACTACTCCTCTTCGAACCATCGATCACATAAATATTCTTCAGCTTGAAACCCACCCTGGCAGAGAAATCCTCTATGGCATCCCTGAGCGGCCCTTCATCAAGCGGCTTCTGTTTATTGAAAAGGGGAACGATCAGATTAGAATAAAACATGAACATGAAAAGCGTAAAGGCAGTAATCACACCCCAGGCGATCAGCCAGAACCAGGGGCCTGTTTCCATAAAGATCCAGACAATAAGTGAAAGCAGCCCGCCCCCGATCAGGGCACCCAGGAATAGACCCTTCACCTTATCAAGGACAAAGGTCCTGACTGTTGTCCGGTTAAAACCAAATTTTTCTTCGATCACAAAAGTTCCATAAACAGAAAAGGGCAATCCGATAATATCAGATGCGAGGGCAAGGATCCCGAAAAACATCAGCGACATGAGAATAGGATTGCTTGAGACGGACCACACAAAATCATCCACAAAAGCAAAACCACCCAATAGCAACATCAGCATCATGGCAATAAATGAAACTGTATCGGAGTATATCGAGAACCTGGTATTCGTCCGGGTATAGTCCTGTGATTTCCTGTACTTTTCACCATCATAAATGCTCAGCAGTTCAACAGGAAGTTCGTTGCTCCACAGGGTGCTGTTGAGGTAATCTAGCAAGCGTTCGAGTAGATAATCGAACACCAGGATCGCAATGATAATATAAAAGATCAATTCTGCCATTAGTAGCTACCACTCCATTTTCTTAGGAACCACTCAACACCCAGCAAGGCCAGGATGACGACCAACACCCACCAGATATCAATAAATTCGATGTATTTCTTTTCAGCATGAATAAGCGGCTTAACATCTCCTCTTTCTTTCAGCATGTTGGGGAGGCTATCCATTTGTGCAACAGTAAGCATACGGCCATCTTTCTTTTCGGCAAGTTCTCCCAGTAAACCATGGGCTGCCCGCAAGGATATCTTTTCCGTTACAACCGGTGTAACGACAAATCCACCATGATCTGTATACACCATGTCCCCGACCCTGGTAACAGCCTTAAAGGAATAAGTCCCTACATCAAGGCCACCGGTTTGAAGGATATAGGCATCCTCAGTCCTGCTGAAGACATAATCATAGGAATCCCCCCCTGCATCAATGATTTTAAGATTGACATCCGGTTCGTTGAAAGGTTCAAAACTTTCGTTGTACAATTCTGCTTCTAAAATAACAGGGGCATTTTCAGGAAAACGCTGATTGCCATTAACACGGAAATGCCGTTTATCTTCATTCACAGCAAGGAACTGGATACTCTTGTTAATGATGTCATTAAAAGCCTGATGATCACCGCTTACCAACCAGCATTTCATCCGCCATTTCCAGATTCCTGTACCGGCAATCACCCCGGTTTTTGTTTTTCTGCCACTTTGAAGACTCCACAAAGGATCAGTGCTCCCGATCCCGCCAATTTTCTGGTAAAATAAAATCCTTGATGAATTTGCAACACTATAACGGGCAAAAGGGGTGTTCAGCGGAGGCAAAAAAGGCACCAGGTCTGCAATATCGTCGGAGATATTAAATGTGGAAAATGAAGTATTCAATGCCGCCTGCGCTTCATTCATTCCAGCACTGCCATAAGGATGAAGCTGTAAGCCTGTCTGTAATCCGTTAAAAACATTGAAATTTGTTTGTTCACCAAGAATAAAAAGAAGCGGCACTTCTGCCCTGCTGAGCCTGCTGATCAGCCCCGGTGAGGCCGGTGAGGAAGAAGGCAGTTGATGCAAGATCACCATGCTGTACGACTGCAATGGCCCGTTAAATTCATCAACTAACATATCCTCCACCTCATAATTGATATTGCTTGTCAGTGCTTCCTTCAGGGCACTGATATCCGGATGTGGTGAATTAGCAAGGATCAGTATCTTCTGCTTTGACTCAAGAACCTCCACAAACAGGTCATAGCGGTTATTCTCCAGTGTCACCTCATCTTTGTTGGATTTTATCCTTAATACATAGTGATGTGTACCGGGTTCTTTTGCAGCCAGGTTCAGCCGGAGGGTTTTTGAAAAATTATTTCCTTCCACCATAAGCTGGCGGCTTTCAATATTTATTCCTCCTTCGTAGATATTCATACTTATGGTTGCACCGGGCATTTTACTTGCATTAAGTATCATTTCTACCGGAAAATCATTACCCTGGAATGCGATCCTGTTATACATCACCCTCTTTATAAAAGCATCCCTTCGCACAGATGTATCACCAAGTGCCAGGGTATAGATTGGGCATGATACATTGGCCGCATGATATATCGGGTTGAAGCCTTTGTTAAAGATTCCGTCTGTAGCAATGATTAATGCTCCAAGGTTTCTGTTCACGAACCTGACATCCATCATTTCAAATACTGATGAAATGTCCGTCTCGCATTTATCGAAACCAAGTGTGTCAAAGTATTTTGTAGTTAATGGAAACACTTCATCTCCAAAGGTAAACAGCCTGACATCATAATCCTCACCAAGCCTTTCGACCAGATCATTCATCGAAGCAAGGTATTCATTCCTGTAAAAGGCGGAATCACTATTGAG
>JAGLYE010000272.1 GCA_023132505.1 Bacteroidales bacterium
ATTCACCAGAACCTGCCCGGTTATAATGGCAAGTAAGCTGGTCGACACATAATAGGTAATAGTTTTTACTCCCAGCCTCCCAAGGGAAGACCCACTCCCGATATTGGCGATCCCTGATATCAGAGAACTCAATATCAAAGGGATGATAAGCATTTTCAAGGCCCGCAAGAACACATCCCCCATCCAGGAAACATAACTTATAGCCTGCTCATCAGCGTATATGCCATACACAATGGCCAGTATGAGTGCTATAAGTATCTGCCAGTGAAGCGCAATTTTCTTCATATTTCCTGAATAAGGCATAAAAGTAAGGATTTTTTGACAGGAGGACCTCACAGGTTCCGGAACCTGTGAAGTCAGGTCTACATAAAATATGTATTTTTACATTGTAATTACAAAAAGCATCAATATGAAGCACATATCTACTTCTTTTTTGCTAATAATAGCATTTTCTTTCACTGCATTGACTCAGCATACCAATATCCTTATCGATGAGGATGGCAGCTGGACACAGCCCGAAGAGCCAACTATCATCATTAATCCAAAAAATACGGACCATATGGTCGGAGGGGCCAATATCGATAATGTTTATTTTTCCACCGACGGGGGATATTCATGGAACACAGATGTTCTTTCCTCTACCTATGGTGTATGGGGCGACCCTGTGTTGATAGTGGATACTGCCGGGGCTTATTACTTTTTTCACCTTTCAAATCCCCAGCAGGGAAACTGGATCGACCGCATCGTCTGTCAAAAGCAAGATGTCATTGGAGGGATATGGAGTAATGGCACATACATGGGCCTGAACGGCGAAAAAGAGCAGGATAAGGAATGGGCGGTAGTAGACATTACGAACAACAACATCTATGTAACCTGGACACAATTCGATAATTATGGCAGTTCCAACCCTAATGATAAGAGCGACATTTATTTTTCCCGCTCCTACGACGGTGGTGCCACATGGAGTGATGCTTTACGCATCAACGAAGTTTCAGGCGATTGTGTAGATGATGACAATACTGTTGAGGGAGCTGTCCCGGCTGTAGGGCCCGATGGTGAGATCTATGTTGCATGGGCAGGCCCCGAAGGATTAGTTTTCGACCGTTCACTTGACCAGGGCACCACCTGGCTTGAAGAAGATATTTTCATAGGTGCCTTTCCCGGTGGATGGGCTTATGATATTCCGGGGATCAGCCGTTGTAACGGCTTGCCGGTTACAAAATGTGACCTGAGTGGCGGGTCTCATCACGGAACAATATACGTGAACTGGACCGACCAGCGTAATGGCATTGATGACACCGATGTGTGGCTGGCCAAATCAACAGATGGAGGAAGTACATGGAGCGAGGCAATACGCGTGAACGATGATCTTCCGGGCCGACAACAATTTTTTACCTGGCTCGATGTTGACCAGGTAACGGGCTACCTCTACTTTGTTTTTTACGACCGCCGGAATTATGACAACAACAATACGGATGTTTACATGGCTGTATCCCGTGACGGCGGAGAAAATTTTATCAATTTTAAGGTTAGTGAATCCCCGTTTTTGCCCTTCTCTTCAACCTTTTTCGGAGACTATACCAATGTATCGGTTTACGACAATGTTGTAAGGCCGATCTGGGCCCGCATGGAGGGGTCTGACCTTAGTATCTGGACTGCCATCGTTCATCTGTTCACTGTTGGGATCGATGAAGAGATCCCCTCACTACTTAGTCTGGAACAAAACTACCCTAATCCTTTCAAGGAAAGCACTGTGATCTCCTTTAAACTCATAGAACCGGCAAAGATCAGCCTCAGGGTATACGATGTATATGGCAAAGTTGTTGCCAGCATACTTGAGCATGAATATACTATCGCAGGTAAGCATACCAGGGTATTTGACCCCGATGCTCATGCCCTTTCACCGGGGATGTACTATTTCTCCCTGGAAAGTGAACGTGCCATCATGAAAAAGAAAATGATTTTTGTTAAATAATTATCTGCAACAACTGACAATTTATCCTGTCTCTGTTTAGATAAGGTATAAAGATAAAGATATGTTATCTGTTATATTTAACTAAGCAGCCGGGATTTTTTATAATATTGCATACAAAATATAATCCTTACGATGAACAAAGAATTCAAGGAGATCATTGCCAAGATAAGGGCATACCCCTTCCCCGACGGATTGGGCGATATGACCATTGATGAATTATCTAAAAAAACGGATATCCCTTCCGAACTTATCTATAAATATGTTGAGGATGAAAGGGACCTCATCCGGCACGTCCTGAAATTTGAACGCGAAAGCTTTAAGGTGATCTTTGATGTTCACAACTTTGACGGAGTCAATGCCATTGATATCCTGCTCACTGTGAGTAAGGAGATTGCCACAAAATTCAGCAATGTCAGCCCGGGCATTACTTTTGATATCAAGACAAAGTACCCTGACGTTTACGAGCGGCATTTCAAATCCCGTATGGATTTTATTTTCGGTAAGATTAAGATAAACCTTCATAAAGGAATCTCACAGGGCATTTACCGTGACGATCTTAGCATCGAACTGATATCCCGCTTGTACCTCAGCCGACTGATCGACCTGCACAACCCCGACTTCTT
>JAGLYE010000273.1 GCA_023132505.1 Bacteroidales bacterium
GGATCAAGTCCCTCGCAGCGAAAGATTCTATAGTCCTCACCAATAGCTCCCATACCATCTATTGCACAGCAGAAGATCATGAGAGTCCGAACCTGAACTATTTATGGTTTGTTAATGGTAACAGTGTTGCCGGGACAGATACACTGTTGTGGCAGGTACCCGCTGATTCGGGCCTGTACGTACTAAGCTGTATTGTCGGGGACGGGCCTGGCCTGACAGATGAAGCATCATTAAACATCAGGGCTGTCCAGAAGATAAACTACCCGCCTGAGATTATTTCTATTAATGCTGATCCGCGCATAATAAACATAAATGCAAGCAGTGAGGTCGTATGCCATGCTTATGATGCAAATGCTGATCCCTTAATATATGAGTGGTCTGCCCGGGCAGGGGAGATCGTTGGTTCGGATAGCACAGCCATCTATTATGCACCGGCAAATCAGGGCAATTATTATATCTGTTGTAAGGTTAGCGATCCGGAAGAGGCTTCGAGTGAAGACAGTCTTCTGGTACTGGTTAAGGACCCTGCTTTGGGACAAACGGGGGATCTTGTAGCCTGGTATACTTTTTCCAACTCAACCTGGGACTCCAGTGGCTATGATCATAATGGTATTCCACAAAATATTATTTATGTCGACGACATGAATGATAATCCTGCGAGCGCAATGAATTTCTATGATGTCACCAGCTCGATGACGGTATCCAATACTGATTTATTGAATTTCAGGGATGGCCTGACTGTAAGTTACTGGATGGAGGTTAGTGAATTTTATGACAGGGAAGCATATCCGATCTCACACGGTAACTGGCAAAACCGTTGGAAGATGTCAATTGGTGAACAGCTTTTAAGGTTTACCATAAACGGTACCAATGGCATCATAGACCTGGACACGGAAACATCACTTGAAGATCATGTCTGGTACCATGTTGCTGCTATATATAACGGTACTGAATGCCAGATCCTGCTCAATGCCGAATTAGATGCTGTTAAAGATTATTCCGGGCAGATCAACACCACTTCCTATGACCTGATATTGGGACAATCCTTACCATCACAGTCCGGGTATAACTTTAAAGGCAGCATTGATAATCTCAGGATATATAACTATGGCATTTCCTATGATCAGGTGAAGGAGATCTATGAGGAGGAAGTGTCGTCAATCAAAGATATGCATGCCTCGGATATAGAGTTAGAAATATATCCTAATCCTTGCTACAACGATACACGGGTAAGATATCTGATAAATGATAAACGATTAACGATATGTGATTTATATCTGATATCAGGAATTAAGATACGGCGATTGTTGAATGAAGAGAAGATGCCGGGAACGCATGAGTTAAACATTGATGTGAGTGACTTGGAAAGCGGAATCTATTTTATCAAACTAATGTCCGGAAATCGATCTGCTGTTAAAAAACTGATCGTTAATAAGTGATATTGGTTAATTTGTGTATTCGTTATTTGTACATTCGTGTATTCTTACGTTTCACAACCCACGATATAATGAACATAGGAATCATCGGCACCGGCGGTTTTGCCGGATTTTCAGTAAATGCATTTCTCCGGGCAGGGAATGTTACGGTTGCAGGTGCATATGATATATCTCCGCAGAACGCCCTGAAATTTCAGGATCAGTTTGGCGGGAAAATATTTCAAAACATTGAAGACATCCTTGCAGAGCCCGGCATTGACCTGATCTACATATCCACTCCACCCTATCTTCATTATGAGCAATCAAAAAGGGCTTTGCTGGCAGGCAAGCATGTCATTTGTGAAAAGCCTGCAGCCCTTCGTTCTGAAGAGGCAAAGGAACTTGTGGACCTGGCCAAAGAAAAACAATTATTGTATACCGTTGACCTTATGCAGCGCTACAATCCACTATTCATACAGGTTCGGCAAATTATAGAAAAGAAATTGCTGGGTGAGTTCGTGCATGGTTTTTTTGAGAACTATGCGGCGGATGAAGGGCTTGGACCGGGGCACTGGATGTGGGATGAATCCAAAAGCGGAGGCATATTCATTGAACATGCGGTTCATTTCTTCGATCTTTTTTCGGGATGGCTGGGGGAAGGGAAAGTAGTATCCGCACAAAAATTGAAACGGCCCGGACAGCAAAGGGATTACTGGTCGAGGGTACAGGCTGTAGTCAAATATGAACATGGGCTGGTTAATTTCTATCATGGATTTGACCAGGCGGTCTGCCTTGACAGGCAGGAACTGAGGCTGGAATTCGAAAGAGGGGAAATTACGCTTTATGAATGGATACCTGTAAGGATTAAAATTCATGGACTGGTGAACAATTCAGATCTTGAAGAATTAAAAAATATCTTCAAGGATGCGAAAATTGATTATATAGATTCATTTTCAGAGGATAATAAAAAATTCAGGGGCCGTTTCAAGGAATTCCAGGCTGATCACAGGATAAGCCTTATGGCCGGTGAACATGTTCAAAAGATGGAAAGATACCGGCAAATGCTTACCTTCATGTTTGAAGATCAAATGAAGTGGATAGAGGATCCGGATCACAAACAAAGCATCTCCGGAATAAACGGCTACACATCTCTTAAAATGGCAGAAGAGGCGAATAA
>JAGLYE010000274.1 GCA_023132505.1 Bacteroidales bacterium
CGAAAATCCACCCAACACCCACTACGTCCGTCGCAACGCAGTCAAGGAGGAACTCTCAACACTCAACACTTTTTTTTCGTATTTTTGTTTTTCCTAAATTCGAAACATGGCTCTGATCAATTCCGTTATATTATGGTTGATAAAAAAGCGCTTTCACCAGATCGAGCTTTTTATGAAGTACCCGCATGAAGTACAAGGCGAGTTGTTCAAGAAACTTCTTAACACAGCAAAAGATACTGAGTGGGGTAAGAGGTATGATTTTAAATCTATCAGCACCTACGAGGAATTCCGAAACAGGATCCCGGTGAATGACTATGATTCCATAAAAGGGGATATTGAACTGCTCATGAAAGGAAAACAGAATATCCTCTGGCCAACTGATACCCGGCTATTTGCAAAATCAGCGGGCACTACCAATGACAAAAGCAAGTTCATCCCTGTAAGCCCTGAGTCCATTGAAGAATGCCATTATAAGGGGGGCAAGGACATGTTATCCATTTATTGCCATTACCATACAGGTGCACTAATGTTCGATGGCCGTGGAGTGGCCATGGGTGGTAGTCATACCATCAGAGAGGTCGATAACGAAGAGTATTATATTGGCGACCTTTCTGCCCTGATCATACAAAAGCTACCCTTTTGGGCTGAGTTTATCCGGGTGCCAAAGCTAAAGCTTGCCCTGATGGATGAATGGGAGGAGAAGATAGAAAAGATGGCCCATGCTACCATTCCGCATAATGTTACCAGCCTCTCCGGAGTACCCTCATGGACATTGCTGCTGCTTAATCACATTCTGGAGATCACCGGGAAGGAAAACATCCTGGAGGTATGGCCCAACCTGGAAGTTTTCTTTCACGGTGGTGTGAACTTCGGCCCATACCGTCAGCAGTTCGAATCCCTCATTCCGTCTGCTAAAATGCAGTATAGGAACACCTACTCTGCCTCTGAAGGATTTTTTGGGATCCAGGAAGGGCAAGAAGCAGATGACCTGCTCCTTATGCTCGACTATGGTATTTTCTATGAGTTTATTCCTGTGTCGGAAATAGATAATGATCAGCCGAAGGCAATCCCGCTTACAGAAGTGGAAAAAGATATTAATTATGCCATGGTGATAACCACGAATGCAGGATTATGGCGTTATTTAATCGGAGATACAGTAAAATTCACCTCTACAAACCCTTTCAGGATAAAGATCACCGGCCGGACCAAAAGCTTTATTAATGCCTTTGGGGAAGAACTTATCGTCGACAATGCTGAAAAGGCCCTGTATATAGCAACCACAAAATGCAATGCGATTATTAATGATTATACAGCAGCACCGGTTTACCTTGAAGGAAAGAACAATGCAGCCCATGAATGGCTTATTGAATTCACGAAAGAACCGGAAAACCTTGAATTCTTCACAGAGACGCTTGATAATGCCTTAAAATCGCTTAATTCCGACTACGAAGCGAAACGATATCACGATATGATATTGCGTAAACCCATTGTACGAAAACTGCCCCCTAAAACGTTTTACAAATGGATGAAAATGCGGGGTAAGCTTGGTGGACAGAATAAAGTACCCCGCCTGGCCAACGACAGGCATTATGTTGATGAGATCCTTAAAATAATAGAATGACCATCTTGCTGACAAATATCAAGATCGTTATAGCCCTTCTGGCAATCATATTCATTGCTGCCGGGGATGCTTATGTTGAAACCCGGCAAATAAAGGTACAGGGAGATTTCATCCGCAGCGATGAACTGGGTAATGTATTCCTTGTAAAGGACAATCAATTGATCAAATACAGTTCTTCGGGAGAAGTCTTACATACGTACAGCAACCTTTATTCAGGCGAGATTTCCTTTGTTGATACACATGATCCGTTCAAGATATTGGTATATTATGAAGCCTTCGGCCAGGTGGAATTCCTGGACCGGAGCCTCAGCCTGACATCCAGTTCCATCAGCCTGAGTATGCTGAATCTGAGCCTTGCCACGCTGGTCTGCTCTTCATACCAGGGAGCTTTCTGGGTTTACGATCCTACCAATTTTGAACTCCAAAGGGTCACGCAAACGCTCGAAATCAGTGAGCGATCCGGCAACCTGCAACAGGTGACCGGCTATACTCCTGATCCTAATTATATGCTCGAGCGCGACAATTATCTTTACCTCAACGACCCGGCTGTCGGTATCCTTATTTTCGACAAATATGGCTCCTACTACAAGACCATCCCTGTGAAAGGGCTGACATCTTTCCAGGTATTTGACAGGAAAATCATATATGTTGAAAATAATGAGATCAGCATTTATGATACCAGGCTGAATGAACTGAGTACTACTTCCCTTCCCCGGGAAGAATCACGTTCGGTTTCTGTTTGTCTCAGCCTGGATCCACAGAGGTTATATATGCTTGGGGAAGATAAGTTGTTCTTTTACGAAATCCATTAGATTGAGTCGGATGCTGGATACTGGATTCTGGATGCTGGATGCTGGATACTGGATACTGGATACTGGATACTGGATGCTGGATTCTGGAGCATCAAGCATCAAGCATCGAGTATCAAGCATCAAGCATCGAGTATCAAGCATCAAGCATCGAGCATCA